>JBILOV010000012.1:0-20718 GCA_044374335.1 Bacteroidia bacterium
AAGGCAACGCCAAAAAAAGCGGCTGCTAAAAAAATTGTCAAAGTTCCTTTAACAGAAAAAGAAGAAGCTCAAAAAGAAGCTAATCGAATTGCGAATACCGAAAATAAAAAGAAAGTTTCTGGTGGTGCCAAACGTCCTAAAAAAATAACGACTGTAGCGCAAACAACAAGTTTGTTAGATTCAATTGTGCAGGGTATGCAGGATAAAAAAGCGAAAAACATTACCATCATTAATCTTAGTGGTTTAGAGCATCGAGTAGCTGATTATTTTGTGATTTCTGATGCAGATAGTACAACTCATGTTACAGCAATTGCCGATTCATTAGAAGAATCTGCTATGAAAAAAACAGGTGAAAAACCATATCATAGCGAAGGATACCAAAATGCAGAATGGATTTTAGTTGATTATGTAAACATAGTTTGCCATGTATTTATGCGTGAAACAAGAGAGTTTTATAACATTGAAGGTCTTTGGGCTGACGGAGAAATAACAAATATTCCTGATTAAAAACAAAAAACAAAATTATATGTTATATAATTCGACAATGAGCGACGAAGAGCAAAATAATATACCGAAAAATGATAACCCTAGCTCTTCATCAGAAGAGGAGAGGAAAAAGCAATTTGAAAAAATGAAAAATCGTTTTGGAAAAAAACCATCTAACCCATTTGGTGGCTCGGGTAGTGGAGGAAATGGTGGTAATAGCTTTTACTGGATTTACGGTTTAGTAATAGTTGGACTTTTGGGATTTGTGTTCTTTGGACAGGAATTTGAAGGTAGAATTTATGAAGCAGATCAAACACAATTTGAACAAAACATGCTTGCAAAAGGCGATGTTAAGGAAATTGTAATTGTAAATGAGAAAGTTGCAGAAATAACAATTAAACAAGATAGTTTAAAGCTCCCTCGTTATTCTGCATTAGATAAGACTGGTAAAGTTGTTCCGTTTTTCCCAGAACCAAAAAATTCTCCGGGTCCACATTTTAAGCTATCCTTAGCGGATAAAAAAGATTTTATTGAGCAAGTTCGTAAAGTACAAGAAACAGCTAACATTCCACTTAATGCTCGTGTTTCTCCAACTCGAGAAGACAGAACTGAATGGAGCGATCATTTAGGTTGGATGCTACCAATTGCCATCATGGTTATTTTATGGATTGTTATGATGCGAAGAATGGGCGGTGGAGGAAGTGGTGGTGCTGGTCAAATATTTAATATCGGTAAATCTAAAGCTGTACTTTTTGATAAAGATTCAAATGTAAACGTTACGTTTAATGATGTTGCTGGTTTGGATGGTGCAAAAATTGAAGTGATGGAAATCGTTGATTTTCTTAAAAATCCAAAAAAATATACCGATTTAGGCGCTAAAATTCCTAAGGGAGCTTTATTGGTTGGTCCTCCAGGAACTGGCAAAACCTTATTAGCGAAAGCAGTTGCAGGTGAAGCAAAAGTACCTTTCTTTTCTTTATCAGGTTCCGACTTTGTAGAAATGTTTGTAGGTGTTGGTGCCTCTCGTGTTCGTGATTTATTTAAACAAGCTAAAGAAAAAGCACCATGTATTATTTTTATTGATGAAATTGATGCAATTGGTAGAGCGCGTGGTAAAAATGCAGCTGCAGGTGGAAATGATGAACGTGAAAATACTTTAAATCAGTTATTAACTGAAATGGATGGTTTTGGAACAAATAGTGGTGTTATTTTATTAGCAGCAACAAACCGTGCTGATATTTTAGATAGAGCATTAATGCGAGCAGGACGTTTTGATAGACAAATTTATGTTGATATGCCAGATGTATTTGAAAGAAAAGAAATATTTCAAGTGCATTTAAAGAAAATTAAAACGGATACTACTGTTGATATCGATTTTTTAGCGAAACAAACCCCCGGATTTAGTGGAGCTGATATTGCTAATATTTGTAATGAAGCAGCTTTAATTGCAGCTCGTGCCAACAAAAAACAAGTAACAAAACAAGATTTTTTAGATGCAGTAGATAGAATAATAGCTGGTTTAGAAAAGAAAAATAAAATAATCACTCCTTCAGAAAAACGAGTAATTGCTTTTCACGAAGCAGGACATGCTACAGTTAGCTGGATGTGCGAACATGCCTCACCTTTAATTAAAGTAACCATTGTGCCTCGTGGAAAGTCATTAGGAGCTGCATGGTATTTGCCTGAAGAGCGACAAATTACAACCACTGAACAAATAGTTGACGAAATGTGCGCTACATTAGGAGGAAGAGCTGCTGAGGAAATTATTTTTGGTAAAATTTCAACTGGTGCGTTGAGTGATTTAGAAAAAATTACTCGTCAGGCATACGCTAGTATTGTTTACTATGGCTTAAATGATAAAATTGGGAACGTAAGTTATTATGATAGTTCAGGTCAAAGCGAATATAGTTTTAACAAACCCTATAGTGAAAACACAGCAAGAATAATTGACGAAGAAGTTAAAAAAATGATAGATATTGCTTATGCTCGAACAAAAGCAATATTATTAGCTAACAAAGAAAAATTAAATCTATTAGCCGAGAAATTATTAGAAAAAGAAGTTATTTTTAAAGAAGATTTGGAAACAATTTTTGGAAAACGTCCTTTTGAAAAAGATATTGCTGAAGAAAAAGAGCAAGAGAAAGAAAACAAGGATAGAGAAAAAGAAAAAAACTTAAATGCAAATCTTCTTTCTCAAGACGATGATACTATTTAAATTTTTTTAGAACTTTTATCTTTGTATTATATGTTTCATCAATGAATTGTTGTGTTTTTAATAAAGTTAAAATTTAATATTATTTAAAATAGAGGTTGATAAATGGTACAATTTAATGTGTTCATATATCATTATTTTACTTGTTTAAATTTATATAATTTTTCGTTTTCGCGTCTTTGATTATTAAAATTGATAACGAAAAAAATAGAAATACCTATGGAAACTTATAATTGTTGTATAGTTTTACTTTCAAATAAAGGTTTAATGCCTTACGAATATTAGGTTTGCAATAAGACTTTACTAAATATAATAAAAATGTCCCCGAAGGGACAATTTTTTACAAGTGTATATATTTTAACTAAATTAATTCTAAAGTTTATATAAGCTTAGGTTTAAATATTTTCAGATGTTAGTGAGTTTGCTTTTACATCATCATAAAATTTCGCCATACTAACTTGCATGTAAGGCATAAGCCATAAAAAGCCTATTCCTAATGTTAAAACACAAAGTAATGTCCAGCCTATAAATCTCAACCCTAAACAAAAATATTTCCATTTGTAACCATTCATCATCTTTTTACTTTTGTTAATTGCATCCATTGCACCAATTGAATTATCATCTGCTAATATGTAAAATGTCATTGAATAAGATATGGCTGCAATAATTCCAGGTATTATAAGTAAAAGTGTCCATAATAAAATAAACAAAAGCATTAATAGATAAGCACCTAATGCTGTTCCAAAATTATTAAAACCTTGAAATATTTTTTCTAGTTTAGGATCTTGGTCCCTTGAAATGGATAACGAAAAAGTAGCAAGACCTAAAGCAAATGGCCCTGAAATTATTAACGATGCAATTGGTCCAACAATTGGAATAATTTGTAGTGTCGTAGCGATTAAGAAATAAACAATTAATGTTCCGATAGCTAATCCCCATTTTCCTTTTAGAGATTCTCTTGCCATTTGCATTAAAATAACATTTTCTGTTTTCATTTTTTTAAATTTATAGTTTATTCTTACTCTTATGGTTTTTCAGAATTCTCCCCGTTTTTATAGTTGTTTCTAGACTCAACTTTTGATTTTCAGTTTTTTTAAAAAAAATATTTTTCAGAACAATTAAAGTTGAACTTAACGGTTTATTATGTTAGTTTTCCCTTTCATTAAACTCTAGGAGCTAAATTAAAAAATAAAAATTAACATAACAAATATTTACTGTAAGGATATACCTACTATTCAATAAGGAACTTTTAAAGACGTTCAACTATGTTTAGTTTCCGCTGCTGGAATAATATTTTTTTGCCTCAGGCATAAAAGCTTTTAAATCGGCTATGCGTCTTGCATCACTTGGATGAGTACTTAATAATTCCAATGGTTTTGCACCGTTACTTGATGCAGCCATACGTTCCCAAAAGCCAACTGCAGATTCCGGGTTATAACCACCCATGGCGGCAAATACTAATCCCATTTTATCGGCTTCTGTTTCGTGGGTTCTGCTATATTTTAATACACCTAAAGTGGTTGTTACGCCATAAGCTTGCTGAAATATTGCCTGTGTAACAGCTGGTTTTTGTTGCATAGCTGTTGATAAAACTGCTCCGCCAAATTGCACAATTAATGCCTGACTCATTCTTTCATTTCCATGATGCGCAATAGCATGTGCTATTTCATGGCCCATAACTATTGCTAAACTTGTTTCGTCTTGCGTAACTGGTAATAAGCCTGTATAAACTACTACTTTGCCTCCTGGCATACACCAAGCATTTACTACGTTTTCATCTACAACATTAAAATCCCATTTAAAGCCAGCTAACTGAGAACTTAAACCTTTATCAGCATAATATTTTTCTACTGATTTTTGAATTTTACTTCCAACACTTTTTACCATTATGGTTCTTTTGTCTGAAGCTGCTAAAGGTTTATGCTCAGTTAAAAATTTATCGTATTCTGTTAAACTCAAACCAATCAATTCTGCCTCCGGCATTAAACTAATTGAACGACGACCTGTAATAGCATTTTTTTGACAAGCAAAAAAAATAGTAATTAAAACAAAAGCAACTAAAATATTTTTTTTCATGTAATGATTGTGTCTTTTAATTTATATAAGATTATTGTATGCAAGTTTTATTTTGCATGGCTATTTTTAGTGGTACCTAAATAATATATTTAATTTATTTCTGCGCTTAAACCTTTTTCTAATAGGGTTTCGCAAATTGGCTTTAATTTTTCAAATGAACCAGCTTTAACAGCACACTTTCCTATGTAATGAACAAGTGTAGCGCATTGTTCAGCTTGTATCGTATCATGACCACAATATTTTGTTAAACATTCAATTACCCATTCAAAAGTGTTTACATCGTCGTTAAATAAAACAATGTTTTTTTCCTTTTCCTCTTTTGTAATAATATCAAGTTCTAATAAAACTTCCGTATCCGTATAATTATTGGTTATCATATTATAAATTTAGTCATTTTTTATTTACTTAAATATTCGGTAGCCTCAGCACCATACAATTTTTTTCCATTTTTATAAACGGTAATGTAGGCATCAGATATACCTAATGAGATAGCTTCATCTCTTAATTTTTTAGCAAAACTTATATCATTAAAATTTCCTATTGTATAAATATATAAGTTATTAATACTTACATTTTTTACAGGCCATATTTTAATGTTTAAAAACTTATTGGCCATATCATTAGGTACCTGATTTTTGTAGGCGCCTATTTGTACTTTATAAGATATTCCAACTTCATCAGTTTTGACACCATTTTCGGCAGTAGGAGTAGGCTCAGTTACTATACCGTTTGAGAATGGTGTAACGGTAGTTGTTGATTTGTTATTTGTGGGTGCCGCTATATTTATATCAGCTAATGCAACTGTATTTGTATTAGCTACACTACTTTTTGTAGAGTCATCAAAAATAATAGGATTTTCCGATTCCATTTTTATACTATTATTTTCTGTCTGTAATTTCAGACCTTCTGCAAAGGCAATTCGTTTTGCATTGTAGTAGGCTGATACAAAGGCATCCTTAACGCCTAAATTCACTACCTTGCGTTTGTCTTCTAATAATTTTCCGGATTGGTTATAAATACCAGCAGTATAGCGATACAAACCATTAGGTAACTTTTCAGAGTAGATAGGTTTTAAATTAAATAACTGTCCGCGAGTTACTTGTTTTGAGTACACTCCAATTTGAACGGTGTATAATAAACCGTTCATTTTTTCTAATTCATTAGCTATTTCTGCCGGTTGAGAATCATTTGTGTTATTTATTATAGTGTTGTTGGTAGGATTTACAAATGTGCTTTTAGGTACATTTTTATTGTTTGTTAAGCCCGCGCTAGTGTTAGTAGTTACCTCTATCGTTTGACCAGCTATTTTTGCTTTGTCTGTAGCTTCATTTAAGTTAATTCGTTTTCCATTAAGGTATGCAACTACAAAGGCATCTGTATATCCAAGATTTCTTAAGTCATTTTTTACAGCGTTAGCACTTGTGTATTTCTCAAAATTACCAGCCATATAACGTACGTAACCACTTGGTGTAGTTTGAGCAATTACAGGAGATAATCCTTTAAACGTGTTATTTGGTAAAGGTGCTTTAAAAGCCCCAATTTGAACTTTAAACACAAGCCCATCTGGAATTTTTTCATCAATAGGAATTGGTTTTTCAGTAGTATATGCATCGTTGTTTTTTACTTCTAAACCTTCTACTTTAATTTTCAAAGTAGGTGAATTTGTTTTTGATGTAGTAATAGCAACAGTTGGATTATTTGCGGTTTTTGTAGTAGTAATTGTAGTTGTTGTAGTTATAGTTGTTGTTGTTCCAGTTTTAGTTGCATTTGTTTTAACAGTAACGGCTGCAGTTGTATTTGTGTTTACGGCATTATTATTAGAGTTAGTGTTATTTAATTTATCATTTGTTGCAGGCTCATTAATATTTGTCAATGGCTCAATGGAGTTATTGTTTATAGTACTTGCAGAATTATCGCTAATATTAATAGAATCTGTTATTTGATTTAATAAATTAATGGCTTCTTGCCCTAATTTATTTGCATTAATCATTAAATTTTTCTTTGTTTCTAAGTCCATGCTTTGATTTGCTTGTACTATTGTTTCTTGATTTTTTTTGTAATTTTCCTGGGCTTGCTTTTTTAAGTTAAGCTGCATCGGAAGCAAATTTTCTGACAATTCCAGCAAACGATTCTTGTATTCTTTTTCATTTGCTTGAGCTAATAAAATTAAACCATCAATGTGTATTAGGTTATTGTTGTTAAGTTTTGTTTTTATTTCATTTAATTTCGAAATAGCTTCAGTGTTTTCTGAAGTTAAGCTTGGTTTTTTGGTAACATAATTTGGAAAATGCTTTTTGTAAATATCTAATAAAGCTTGTTGCTTAAATAATGCTTGAAATTCTTTTTCTTCAGCATTGCTGTAGCCACCAAGTTTAGCACTTTCGCTTGGATAATTTTTTGTTTCTTCTCTTAATTTTTTGGCTTGTTGTAAAAATAATTTTGCTTCATTGATAAGCATATCAACTGAGCTTAGCTCAGTAATGTTTTTTCCTTTTGCCAATGCTGCTAAATCTTCCAAACTTTCCTCGTTAGCTTTGTAGGTGGCATTGTTTAGTTGTTCTTGTTTATTAGCAGACTCTATTTTTTTACTGATAGCATTTGCTTCTAGTAGCTTAGCATTATTTATATCATTGTCTTTTTCTGCCCCAGTTTTCGTAGCAGCCGATTTTCTTAATGAATAAGCATCATCATTTAACTTCTCTGCTTCCAAAAGAATAGAAGAAATTGTATTTTGATCTAAATTACTAAGTGATGTTGTTTTTGCTAATAATTGAGTAACATTATCTATTTCCAATTCAATTTGTTTATCTAGATTTAACGCAGTATTTATTTTTTCATCAGCTTTATTTTTTAATGATACGGCATCTCTCGTTTTATAATTGTTATAGTTTATCAAATCTGCAACCTTACTATTGTTATTTAAGTTGTTTTTTAAATTTAAGACTTCATCACTAATATTATTTACCGTGTTACTTTCTTTTGCCAGAGCAGGAGTTGCTTCAGAATTTACGATATTTACATTTTTATTTTCGTTACTTGTAACTAAAGTATTTGTAATTGGTCCATTATCATTTTCTACTTTTCCGTCATCTCCTTTCTCCGTATTTTGATCTTCATTATTTGTTGTTAAAGAATTTGTAATAACTGCAATTACTTTCTCAACTTTTTGAGGATTTTGTTCATTACCAGTTTGGTTATTATTGTTTATTGTTCCTTCATTGGCCTTACCATTATTGTTTTTAGAAGTAGCATTTACATCATTTTTATTGGCAACAGCAAAATCCGTTTTTCCTAATATTAAATTTGTAGATTCTGCTAAAGCCTTTATTGCTTCAATCTCTTTTTCATTTGCTTTTAATAATAGGTCTGCCTTTTCGGAAGCAGTTTTAGCATTTAAAGATTGTCCAATGAATGTTTTTGCCTCGCTAATTAAATTATCAGCTTTTGTTTTTAAATCTTGAGCTTGTTTATTTCCGGGATTTTTAAATGCGGGGTTTTTCACTAGCTTATCATTTTGTAATTTAAATTCGTTTTGGTTGGTCTTACTCAATGCTAAATAAGCTTCTATTTGTGCTTGTGATATTTTAAGAATTTCATTATTTATGTTTGCAATTGCCTCTGATGGATTATCAACTTTATCTAATTGTTTTAATTGATAGTTAGGATTTGTCTTTAATAATATAGTAATGGCTTTTTGTTGTTTTGATAAAGCTTCATTTTCTTTTTCTTCAGCATTACTTAATCCACCTAATTTTGCTGCACCTGTTGGATATGACTCTGACTCAGCCCGCATATTTTGGGCTTGCTTAAAATTAATGGCAGCTTCATCAAAAAGCATATTTGCTTGCGAAATCTCATCGCTTGTTTTAGTATCGGTTAATTTTTGCAACTCAGTTAAATTTGTAGTATTAATTTCAAATTTTGCTTTGTTTTCTTTTTGTGCAATGATTGCTGCTTCTAATTTTTTAGTAATCGCTAATTTTTCATTTTCAATGGCTTGTTTTATCAGGGCATCTTTTTCTGCACCTATTTTCGTTGCAGATTCTTTCCTTTGATCAAAAGCAGTATTACTTAATTTTTCAGCTTGATTGACTAAATCTGCTGAGCTAACAAGACTGCTACCATTAATTGCTGTTTCTGTTTTAGAAAGGATAGAATTTAAATTTTGCTCCATTAGTTTTGCATCCTTATATTTTTGATTTGCTACTTTTTTTAGAATGGCCGATGAATTTTCTAAATATGGATTATAATTAAAAACCAGATCAGCAACATCTGAATTCGCTGCTAGTTCTTTCTTTAATGTATTTAACTCATTTAAGAAAGCGCTTTTGTCGTTTCCGGCAGCTAAATTAATTGATTTTAAAACCTCGCTACTACTTTTTGTATTAGTGGAAGCAGGTGTTTGATTATTGGCCATTTTACTTTCAGATGAATTATCAATAGTATTTATTGTTGCTAGTTTATTGCTATCTGGTTCGTTAATGATGGCATTTCCATCTGCATTTTTATTTGAAGCACTTGAATTAATACTTGTTGATGAGGTATTTTGAGCGTTTGAAGATTTATCAGCTAATGCATTTGTTGTGAGTTGCTTTATAATTTCGTTATTTGAACTAATAGATTTTTGATTTTCTAATTTTAGGTTTTCTAAGTTGTTTATTTCTTCACTTAACGCTTTCTTTTCGCTAGAATTTTTAGCATTAGCTAGCGCATTTTTGTCAATCGTTAGTAAGCTATTAATATCTCGATTATACGACATCAGAATATCATTCTTGTTACTTATTTCTTCTGGATTAGTAGTATCAATAATTTTTGAATTTAATTTCGAACTGTAAGAATTTACAACTTCTTGATAGGTTAAATTTGACGGACTGCTACTACTTTCATTTGTAATTGAATTTGTTTTAACAGTATTTGCATTAGGTTCATCTGTGTTTATGTTTTGATTTTTTTTAATTCCTGTATTTTCAACCTCATTTGTAATTGCAAGTTCATCAGTTTTTTCGTTTAATATCGTCGCTGCAATTTGTAATTCTTGATTAACTCCATCTAATTCGCTTTTAAGATTTTCTATTTTTTGGTTGTTAGTCGCTAAATCTTTATTCTTACTGTCAATTTCAATTTTCAATTCCTTTAACTGTTCAGATATGTTTTCTTTAATAGATTTGTCAGTTTCGTTTGCTAAATCGTTTTCTAAACTTTCTGATTCAATTTTTAAAGCAGTTACTTCGTCAGTAATAGTGTTGCTTTTGTTTTTCGAGTTTTGTAATTCTTGTTTTTTAAATTCAGACTCAGCTTTTAATGATGTATATAATTCATCAGATTGATTTTTTTGTTTTGATAAATCGTCTATCTCCTTTTGTATATTTTCTAATTTTTCAAGTGCATCTTTATTGTTTTTATTTTTTATAATAACCTCTAATTGTTTAATGTATTGATTGGTTAAGTCTGCTTCTTTTTGCTGAATATCAGCATCTACTTCAAGTTTTTTAGCCATATTGGTGGCTATATTTGATACAACTGTAGCCATTTTGGCTTCTTCTTGTAACAGATTTACCTTTGCTAGTTCTTCATTCTTCTTAGCTACATCTACAATATTAGTTGCAATTTCTAATGCCTGATCAGCTTCTTTTTGCTTTTCTATTGCTTCTGCGGTTTTTTGAGTAGCTAATCCAAAAGCATCTAACGCTTCTTGTTTTAATTTTTTGGCTTCATTGGAAGCTTCTACGGCATCTAATTTAGCTATAGCTAATAACTGTTCATTTGTTGCATTTTTATTTTTATTCTGAATTGTTGCCTCGCTTTCATCACCAACTACTGTGGGTTTTAATGTGCTAGCGGATTTTAAATTTTTAGTATCTGCTGCAATATTATTATTTAAATCGTCTTTTGGTACACTTATAATTGAAGGATCATTTTCATTAACATCTAATTTTGCTTTTTTCTCAATAAGATCAAGCATCATCGAATAACTTTCATCATCAATTGTTCCATCAAAATAATTAATAATTTTTAGTATTTTATTATCATATGAAATAACTTGTTTATATGGTTTTAAAGTATAAGCAACTGGTATCTGTATCTCGCTTGATTGTGTTGAAATGCCGGGTGTTTCAACTGTAAAAATAAATTTTCCACCATTAGGTAATTGCATATTGTAATCACCGTTATCTTGAGCTTGAAAAGAACCAACAATTTCCCCGTTTAACAAGTTTTTTACGGTTACTTTTGATTTCAAACTTTGCGATGCTTCTTCTTTAAGCACAGTACCTTTAAGCACAGCAAAATTCATTGGCACGCGCTCAGTATTAATTTTTAAAACGTCTAACTTACCAACAGGACTATATCTACCTGTGCTAAAAAAGGCTGTTTTTTCAAGTGAATCTGTAACAAATAATATATCGTCATCAGGCGAGTTAATAGGAAATTCTAAATTAATAGGTAAACTCCATGATTGAGATACTTCATCAAAAGTTGTTTTAAAAATGTCATATCCGCCCATACTATTATGACCTTTTGAGCTAAAGTAAAGTGTTTTACCGTTAGGATGTAAAAATGGATAATCTTCATCATATTCCGAATTAATAGTGTTCGGAAGTATCTGTGCCTTGCTCCAACTTCCATCGGATAGTTTATTTACCAAATAAATATCTCTTCCACTTTTTCCATCCTCTCCATAACTGGAGTAATATAGCTTGTCATTCGTTTTAGGAAGGTAAACTACAGATTTATCTTTTTTCTTTTTATCATAAATCGATTTGTAGTCATCTGGCTTAATTAATAATTTTCCACCGATATCTTTTATGTCATATGCTTTAAAGTAATCATCTTCATTCAGTTGTTTTTTATTGATTACAATTAGTTCTGTAAAATTGGAAAGCAACTTTTTTCCGTTTTTACAAGTTTGAATTTCTCTATCTACTTGTAATTTCTTAATTGATGCCACACTGCCAATTTGTTTATATTCTGTATAAAGCTTTATGGCTTCGTCAAATCTATAATTAATATGGTAGGTTTTAGCTAAATAAAATTTGGCGTCCTTTGAGGCATCCATCCTGCTATTTACCGCAATTTGTAAGTAGGAATAAGGTTTCTTTTTATCAGGCTCTGTATATAACATACAAACACCTAATTTATAATTATAGTCAGGATCTTTTGGGTATAAGGAAACTAATTGAGCATATAAATTATAAGCTAATTTGTAATCTTCTTCTTCAAATTTTTTTTCAGCTTGTTTTTTTAAATCATTTTCATTTTTAATCTGTGAATATGATTTTGAGCAATATATAATTGCTAAAAAAACAAGTAAATATTTGAAGCGTATTTTACTTGAACTAAATATGTTTATAATATAATTCAGATGTAATTTCAAATTTAACTAAAAATAGTCTAATTTATTTGTTATAAAGATGCTAGTTAACAAGAATTTGCATAATATTAATGAATAAAAATGTTTTTTATGCATTAGCACATGTTCAAATGATTTGACTCATTAATTTTACCAACAAAAAAAGAGGCTGCAATTTGCAGCCTCTTTTAATTATATTTAAGAATATAATTATTTACTTAAAACAACTTTTTTAGTTGTGATTTGGTTATTAGAATTTATTTTAACGAAATACGCACCGTTAGATAAACCTGATAAATCAATGCTGTTATTTCCTTTAACTAAAGTATTAGAGTAAACTTTTTCTCCAATAACATTAATTACTTCTATTGAAGAACTTGCTTCAGTTGAAGTAACATTTAAAATACCACTAGTTGGGTTAGGGAAAATAGAAATTGTATTGTTATTAGAAATTGTTTTGATACCAACACCACTTGTTACTTTTGTAATGTTAATATCATCTAAACGAACATTCATTTGTGTTGCAGCCGCAACAGTACCTGAAGCAGAAATACCAAAGTAACGAGTTTCAGTAGTTGTTGCAACATAATCAACTGAATCTTTTAACCAAGTAGTTAATGGAGTAATAGAAGATAATGGTTTTAAAACTGTAGTTAAAGCAGATACACTAGTACCAGTAACTAAACCAGACATACCATTACCGCCAGCTGTAGCGTTTGTTCTTCTCCAATAAGAAATACGGTAAGTTTCACCGTTAACAACATCCATACAAGGTAAAGAAACAATCATACTATAAGTTCCCGCAGGATTTGTAGCTGCAACAGTTGTAAATAATGCTTGAAGGCCACTATGAAAAGTACCAGTAGATAAACCTGTGAAATTAGCAGCAGTTCCTTGAACAGAAATATCAGCAACATTTGCTGCAGTTTCAATACCGTTTACATAACTTGAAGAAGTTAATGGAATTGATACATTATTTGAAAATGATAATGTAGTAGTATCATTTGCTAAATTAACATCAGATGCTTGAGCAACCCATGCCTTTAAATCATAAGTATTAGTTGCTGAAAAATCATATGCTGGTAACCAAAAAACATAGGTAGAGTCGCCAGGAGCTAACGGACCTGGAACAACAGTCATCATTGCTGTACCACCATTAACACTATAAGAAACATTAATATTTGATTCAGTTGTAGAACCAATATTAGTAATTTGAGCAACTAAAGTATCTAAACCATAATTACAGTTTGATAAACTAGATAAGTTAAATGGTTGAACAAAAATTGTTTTAATATCAACTAATGCAGCACCTGCAGGGTAAATTACGCAAGTACCACCTGTTAAATCGCCAGGAGTAGAGCCATAGCCATCACCAGATGCGTCAAAAGTAAGAGTTTGGTTACCTGCTGTACCAGCAGCAACAGTAACATTTACTGTAAAGTTTACACCAGTTGCAGTAGAAATAATTCCACCGTAACCATCATTGTTATCAACACCCCAAGAAATAACTTGGCCTACAGGAGCATTTAAAGCTTCAGCGCCTCCACCTGTGTTTGAAGTAGGGAAAGTTGCATCAGGAGAACTGTTAGGAGTAATGCCTGCAGGAAATGTAAGAGTTAATAAATCCACAAATTCTAAATCTGCGTTAGAAGCGGTATAAGTAAATTGTAAATCCATTGTACTACCTGCAACATACTGAGTGTTACAAACGATTGACGCTGCAACTTGCATAGGGCTGGATACTTTAGCATTTAAATTTTCTTTTTTTTCTCCTCTAATAGGATTTTTTATTTTAATTGTTGTTTGGGCGTTAACCGACATAGCAAATGCAGCAGTTAAAGCCATTAAGTAAATTTTCTTCATTTTTTATTTATTTATATGTTTGTGGCAAATTTAATAATTATTTAATTATTAAAAAACTTTTCTAAGGTTTTCTTTAATTGAAAAAATCTTATTTTGAATTAAAAATTTAATCGTAATTTTTATTTTAAATAATTGATTTTTATATAGTTATAAATAAAAATGCCTTTTAGTCGGTTTTTCTCAATCTTGAATACTTGTTATTTAAAAAATAGTAAGACTTTGAATGGTAAAAAAGCGGTTCATTTATTTCATATTATTTAATTAACATGAACTTCCCTAACAATTCCTGAACTCATGGATTTGATTTTTAGTTTGAATTGGCTCGATATTTCAATTTTAAAAACATGAACTTGAGAGTTGTTTTTATTTACAACGGAGGTTTGTTTATTGGAAATTATTCTATTATTGTTTTCATCTATCAAATCTATTTGATAAGTATCTGAAAAATCTCCTTCATTAAATATAGTAATAGTTAGTTTTTTATTTAAAATTTTAGGAGTGTTAATCGAGAAGTAATATGGATAAAGTGAAGTTGAATAGTCAATATTGTATTGAGGGAAATTACTCCATTCTTGCGCAGCTGAATTTTTCTTATAAATCATTAAGTCCCAAAGCAGTTCTTTACTTTTTGTAACTTCAATAATTCGGTTAATTACTCCTTCATTTATTAAAAAATTTCCATTTGTTAATATTTTGGCGCCACCTAATTTCATGGATTTACCATTGGTTAATGTATCAAAATTAAATTTAAAACTGAAAACAGATTTTATTTTATTAGTTGTATTATTGGGCAAATTCATTATTTCTAAAGATGATATTTTTCCTTTCGATACCTCGTTGTTATTAAGCACCATTAGCCAATTATTACTTAAAATAGTAGCATCGTGAGGGTGACTAAAAATAGAGGTTTCGTGCAAAACTGTGTCAGTTTTATTTAATTTTTTACCATATGAAGAAACTATTTTTCCAGACACCTTATCAATTTTTATTACTCTACTAATATCACGAAAACCTAAATAGATAAATTTATTCTCTTTATCAATACTAAACGAATTGCAATGAGGATTCATTACTGCGTTTCCTTCATTAGATGCTAACAAATCAAGTGGGAAGTGATTAATCATTTTCCACGACCAAACAATTTCTCCAAAACGATTATATTCAATTAGTGTTGCTAATTCTACTTTTCTGGCTACAGTATCTTTCGAATCTGTTCTCTCTAACTCCAAATATTCATTTCCTAATGCCATATAATTGCCATTAAGCAAAAGTTCAAAACAATGATGGTAAAATTCATTCTTTGCTTTAGATATTTTTCCATCATTTGGCCCTTTCCAAATAATATTCAAATCTCTGTCTGTATGATAAGCTTCCGGTTCACTAATAAATGTTACAGTTCCATTTTTTTGAAATCTAAAATCTCTAATTTGTCTATCTTCCTTAAAATCTGAATTTAATGGTGGTATAAACCAAACAACTTTACCTTTTCTATTTAATGCGCAGTGTAAATGATCGCACCATATTAATCCATCTTCAATCTTATTCTTATTATTATAGTATTGCTTTACGTTGTATTTTGTGGTATCGTTATAAACAGTATTTAAAATTGAAAAATAATGGATATCAGAATTAATTTTTTCTCCAGATTTTAAATTTGTTTCAACATACCATTTATATTTTTTTCCAAATTGTAAATCGTTTATTCGAGTGGCGGGAGTTTTATCGTTATATGTATTTACAAAATAATTTTTAAAGTCACTTTTTGTTTGAGTAGAATCAAAAGCAAGATATACTTTATAAAACACTGCATTTTCATTATAAGGATATTCAAAATAAATTTGATTATAATTTAGTTTTGCGTCATCTTTGGGCAAAAATTGAGCACGGCTAGTAACAATGAAATTAATCATGAAAAAAAACACAACATATTTATTTTTTAGTCTTTCCATTTTGTTAGTTTTATGTTATTCATGTAATGATTCAAAAGATAACGAATACAAAGAAACTACCGAACTTGCGAATAAACAAACAAAAAATGATTCAGTTGCAGTAAACGAAGAATTATGGACATTTCCGGATACTAGCACTATACCTCATGATGAATTTGGTGAGATGGTAAGATATGGCAGAGAACTGATTGTAAATACTGCTTATTACATTGGACCCGAAGGAAAGGCCGGCAAGTTTTTAGGGAATAAAATGAATTGTACTAATTGTCATTTAGAGGCCGGAACAAAACCTTATGCGTTTAATTTTTATAGCACTCATGCTCGCTACCCACAATACCGTGCACGCGAAAATAAAATATTATCCTTAGCCGATAGAGTTAATAATTGTATTGAGCGTCCGCACAACGGAAAGCATATGCCACTTAATAATAAAGAAATGATTGCCATTATTAGTTATATGAAATGGTTAGGCGAAAATGTTCCAGTAAACAGTCATGTAACTGGAGATGGACCTATTAAAATTGATTTTCCTAGCAGAGCGGCTGATCCTAAAAATGGAGAATTAGTATATAAAAGAGAATGTTTAAGTTGTCATGGAATAAACGGAGAGGGTAAAATGCGAGCTGATAATGTGTGTTACGAATATCCGCCATTATGGGGACCTAAAAGTTATCAATCGGGAAGTAGTGTGCACCGTTTAATTAAAATGGCACCTTTTGTTTATGCTAATATGCCAAATAAAATTGCAACGTATGAAAATCCAAAACTAACTGTTGAAGAAGCTTATGACGTTGTAGCTTTTATTAATAATGATACTATTCATAAACGCCCTCAACCAGTTACAAAAAGTGACTATGCTAGTTTACCTCATAAACCAATTGATTATGATAAAGGACCTTATTTAGATTCTTTTTCTGAAGCTCAACATAAGTATGGACCTTATAAAGAGATAGTTGATTATTATAAAAAAATAGGAAAAAAGGCGAATTATTAAGTAGATAAATTTTAATAATTGTAACTTTACTCCATGATTTTAGAAAACCCACAAGAGTTAATTTTTCAATCCACTCTGTTAAGTAATGAATTAAAAAACATTGCTAAAAAAATATTTAATAATGAACGTATTACTTTTGATGATGGTGTTTATCTATTTGAACACGCCAATTTATCATACTTAGGTACGTTGGCTAATTATGTGAGAGAAAAAAAGAATAAAAATTTTGTATTTTTTAATCGCAATTTTCATGTTGAGCCAACCAATATTTGTGTTTACACATGTTCTTTTTGTGCCTATTCACGTTTAATTAAACAACGCGAAGAAGGTTGGGAATTATCTATTGATCAAATGATGGATATTATAAAAAAATATGACACACAAGAAGTGACCGAAGTTCATATTACAGGCGGCGTAATTCCAAAACAAGATTTAACTTTTTACACTACGCTATTTAAAACCATTAAAGCACACAGACCAAATTTACATGTGAAAGCTTTAACGCCGGTAGAATGTCATTATATTTTTAAAAAAGCAAAAGTAACGTACGAGGAAGGAATGAAGCTATTGAAAGAATCCGGTTTAGATTCGATGCCGGGTGGTGGAGCCGAAATTTTTGATAAAGAAATTAGAGATAAAATTGCCGGAGGTAAATGCAGTGCCGAAGAATGGTTAAGTATTCACGAAATTTGGCATAAACTAGGAATGCAATCAAACGCAACCATGTTGTACGGACATATAGAAACATTTGCAAACCGAGTAGATCATTTAGAAAGATTACGTCAGTTACAAGACAAAACAAAAGGCTTTAATGCTTTTATACCATTAAAGTTTAGGAATGGAAACAATGATATGTCGGATGTGCCTGAAGTTAGCGTTATTGAAGATTTAAGAAATTATGCCATTAGTAGAATTTACTTAGATAATTTTGATCACATAAAAGCTTATTGGGCAATGATTGGCAGAAGTACCGCTCAGTTATCTTTAAATTTTGGTGTAGATGATATGGATGGTACCATTGATGATACAACTAAAATATATAGTATGGCTGGAGCCGAAGAGCAAACGCCAAAATTAACCACTCAGGAATTAGTAGATTTAATTACTCAGGTTAAACGAACTCCAGTTGAAAGAGATACGTTATATAACATTGTAAAAGATTATTCAATAAATTAATTTTACGTTTTTTATTTTCCCTCTAAAACGAGGGGATTGAGGTGTGTGTAAATTTTAAGTAAATTATGTCATATTTTTTTCTAATACTATTTTTACTCTGCTTGTTGGTTCCCATATTCAGCTACGTTATTTTTCCGTGGTATATGAAAGTATCTACTATGAATGTTGCACGTGTAAAAAATAATTACCAAGCAATTAACGAATGGCCCGCAATAACTGTTGTTTTTTCTGTATTTAATGAAGAAAAAGTGATTAGAAGAAAATTGGAATCGATTTTGAATTCAGATTACCCAAAAGATAAATTACAAATTTTAATTGGCTCTGATAACTCAACGGATCAAACGCATCAAATTATAGAAGAGTTTATTATTCAAAACCAAAACATTACTTTAATAAAAAAAGAATCTCGTCATGGTAAACTAAAAATTATAAATGAATTAGTTGATTTAACAACAACAGAACATTTGGTTTTTACCGATGCCAATGTGTTTTTTGAGCCAATAACATTAAAAGCACTAGTTTATAATTTAATTGCTAAAGACGCTAAAATGGTTTGTGGAAATATTTTAAAATTTTCTCCCAAAAATAAGGGTATTTCTGATCAGGAAATATTTTACATGAATTTCGAAAATCAATTGAAATATAACGAGAGTTTGAAATATGGTTTTTGTGTAGGGGTTGAAGGTGGTTGTTATGCTATAATGAAAAGCAGTTTTGTAAAAGTGCCAGATGGCTTTTTGATGGATGATTTTTTTATTACACTTGATGTTATTGAGAAAAATGGAAAGGTGTTGTTTGAACCAGAAGCATTGTGTTACGAAGATGTAAACGATGACCCTATGATTGAGTTTAAAAGAAAGATAAGAATATCATTGGGTAATTTTAGGAATTTAAAATTTTATAAACATTTGTTATTTCCTATCCATAAAGGTTTTGGTTTTGCATTTTTTTCGCACAAAGTTCTTCGCTGGTTCACACCCTTTGCATTGGTATGTTCGTTCTTCTTATCTTATGTAATTAGTTTTTATTTTTCATTTTTTATATTAATGAGTTTGAGTTATAGTTTACTTCTTATTTTACCGGCATTAACTATTTATCTCGAAAAAATAAATTTAAAAATTCCGTTTGTAAATTCGTTAGGGCATTTTATTTTAATGAATTTTGCACTATTAATGGGCTACTTAAAATTTATTTTTGCTACTAACGATAGCGCTTGGGATCCACCAAAACGAAATGTTTAAACAATTTTAATTCCAATTAATAAAACATCATCTACTTGTTCGTGCGAACCTTTCCAGTCCTTAAATTCATTTTCAACCACTTCTTTTTGCTGATTGATTGCCATCTTAGAAACCTTTTTTAGTTTATCCTGAAACTGAGCATACTTATATTTTTTACCAACTTTACCACCAAACTGATCCGCAAAACCATCCGAAAAAAGATACAAACAATCACCGCTTTTAACTTGAATTTTATGAGTTGTAAATTTTTGAATCTGATCTTCTAAAAATGCGCCAACCGGAAATTTATCTCCTTTTATGCGCTTAAGTTCTCCATCAGAAACAATATAAATAGGGTTGTTGGCGCCTGCAAACAGCATTTCATTTGAATGTTTGCTGATTGCAATAAGGGTAACATCCATTCCATCTTTTACATCGCTTTCTCCGTACGATTGATGTAAGCTTTCAGTTAACCAAATATTAACAGCATCTAAAATTTCTGAAGGTGTTACCAAATTTTTCTCTAAAACGGCTTTATTTAATAAATTGTAATTTACTACAGAAATTAACGCTCCAGGAACACCATGCCCTGTGCAATCTGCCGCTGCAACATAAGTATAGTCAGTTGTTTCAGCAATCCAATAAAAATCACCACTCAAAATATCTTTTGGTAAGTAGAGTATAAATGAATTAGGTAATAAATTTTCCCAGAAATTTTTAGGCGGTAATATGGCATTTTGTATTCGTTGCGAATAGGTAATACTATCTTTTATATCTTTATGTTGTTCGTCAACAATTTTCTTTTGCTTATTAATAATCTTATTTTTTTCTTCAAGACTAATATTAGCTTTTTGCTTTAAGCGATAACCTCTGAAAATAAAAAAGAGTAAAACGATTAATAGAACGCAGCCTCCAAAGGCAAAATAAATTAATTGTTTTTTATTTCGGTTTTCTAAAACTAATACCTGATTCTCTTTTTCTTTTTGCTCACTTTCATATTTAATAGACATTTCATGAATGGTATTTTGCATATCTTCATTAAATACCGAGTCTTTTATATGAGCGTACATGGTATAGTACTTATTTGACACTTCAAAATCTCCTAATTTAGAGTAATACTTAGCTATGTTTTCGTAAGTTGTATATAAATTCGAAAAATCATTTAGATTTTTAAATAATTCTGCCGCTTCTACACTAAAATCAATGGCTTTTTTGGTATCGCCTAATTCGTAATAAACCTGACCTATATTTTGTTTCGCCACAGCAATACTATTAAAATCATTCGGATTATTTTTAGTAGTGAGGTTATAAAATTTAGTATAATATTCTAAGGCCGATTGATAATTTTTAAGCTGAAATAAAACACTGCCAATACTATTATAACAAATAGGTAA
>JBILOV010000134.1:0-6557 GCA_044374335.1 Bacteroidia bacterium
ATAATCTTGAAAAAATATCAAAAGATAAGCAAGTTGTTGTTCATTGCCGCAGCGGAAAGCGCAGCGCAACTGTTATTAGCGCTTTAGAAAGTCAGCATGGTTACACAAACCTTTATAACTTAAAGGGAGGCATTTTAGCCTATATTGAAGAAATCGGACTTTAAAAAAGTTATTAGTGCTGAGTTATTAGTTTTAATAAATAACACTAATGATTAATCACTAAACATTTACAACTCAACATTATTTATTGAATTATGGGAATTATTGATTTTGTGTTACACATTGATAAACATTTAAAGGATTTTATTGAATTATATCCCACTCTTGTTTATGGAATTTTATTTGCTATTATATTTATAGAAACAGGATTAGTTATAATGCCACTTTTGCCAGGCGATTCGTTATTATTTGCTATTGGTATGTTTGCTGCACAAGGCGCTTTAAATTTACCAATCATTATTGTTTTATTGGTAGTAGCTGCATTTTTAGGAGATACTACAAATTATTTTATTGGAAAGTTTTTTGGTTCAAAGGTTTTGAATTGGAAGATTTTTGGTAAGGTTTTAGTAAAACAAGAACACATTGATAAAACCCATGAGTTTTACGAAAAACATGGACCTAAAACAATTATTTTAGCTCGTTTTGTCCCAATAGTAAGAACATTTGCACCATTTGTAGCAGGAGTTGGAAGAATGAATTATAGAGTGTTTTTGTCCTATAATTTAATTGGCGGAATTTTATGGGTTGCAGGCGTGTCATTAGCTGGTTATTTTTTAGGAGAAATTCCTTGGATTAAGCAAAACTTCGAAAAGGTTATTTTCCTGATTATAGGAATATCCGTATTGCCAATATTAGTGGCGATGATCAAAAATAAATTCAGTAAAGCTTAATACACTAAACTATATTTAATCAAAAAGGAGCGATGACTCGCTCCTTTTTAGTTTGATATAAAATTTTAGGTGAAGAAGTGAAAGGATGTTTTTACTAAAACTTTACCTGTAACTTTAAATTAAGTGTTCTTCGTGTCAGGTAATTTGGTACAGCATATTGTCGGTTAGTTACATCTGTTATCCAGGTATAAGACACAGTATTGTCTATTTGTAGTAAATTGAAAATTTCAACACTAATAAACATACCTTGTACATGATGAAATGGATTTTTCTTTGGTAATGGTTTATCTTCTTTAATAATTTGGTAAGCAAAACCTATATCAACTCTTCTATAGGGTGGCATTCTAAATATTTGTTTCCAACGCTCGTGCCCCGGAGGACCAAAAGGTAAACCTGTACCAAATTGCATATTTAAATACATTTTACAAGAGGGCAGTTTTGGAATATAGTCCTGAAAAAACATACCAAAGGTAATACGCTGATCGGTAGGGCGAGGGATGTAACCTGGATTTACAACACTACTATCTACTGCTTTTGTATCAAACGTATAACCATTAATGATGCTGTCACCGGCGGCATTAAAATAAGTCACTTTTCTATCGTCGCTGAGATTTTCCATAGTTTTTAAAAAACCAATTGTAGCCCACGATTCTATTCCTTTAATAAACTCACCATTAATTCTTAAATCACCACCTGTGGTATAACCAACCGAATTATTTTTAGCAAAATAACGAATACGCGTATTATCAATTTCATAAGGAATTAAATCTTTCATTTCCTTATAATAACCTGCTAAAATAACTTTAAAAGGTCTGCGCCATAATCTGAAATTATAATCGCCCGACAATAAATAATGAACAGATTGTTGTGCTTTAATTGTTGGATTTAATTTCCCGTCAAAGCCACGCATCTCTCTGTAAAAAGGTGGTTGATAGTAATACCCCCAAGATGCTTTAAATACCATATCCTCTTTCCAGTTGGGTTTATAGGATAAGGTAATTCTTGGCGAAACAACCATTTGTTTGTTATAGTTCCAATAATTTGCTCTTGTTCCAACAGTAGTTGTAATAGTAGATGAATCACGTAATTGTTTACTAAACGCATATTGAACGTAACCTTGAATACGGTTAGTTTCTAAATTTATTTTTGTTTTTACAACATCTATTAAATTAATTTCATTTGGATTATAAGGGCTTACATATCCAGCCGAATCAATAGTGCGCCACTCGCTTAATTTATCTTCTATAATTTCGCGTTGATAACGAGCTCCCCACAATAATTCACTATTGCTATTAATAATGCGAGTTCCTTTGTGTTCAATATTTAAAACGGTAGCATCAATTCTGTTTCTTCCGTTATTTAAAAAAGTACCGACACCTCTATTAAAAGCTACTTGTCCAAAATTATCTTTACCAAAATCTGCTTCTAACTGATCAATGTAATACTGCCCTTGTACCGTATATTTTTCCTCTTCATTTGCTTTGTATGCTGACGTAATTAATTTTAATTTAGTTTTTGAGTTAGGTTTAAATGTTGTAGATAAACCACCCATCATAGTTGTATATTGCGTTAACTCTTGCCCATCAAAATAGATGCTTAACTTAACGGCGTTATTAACGGTACCAAAGGTTGTTTCTCTGTTTGCAGGAATTACCAGATATTGGTTATTTGCAACATTCCCTAAAAATTCTACACTCCATTTTTCATTTAATGTGAAGGTGATGAAAGTTTGTACATCATAAAAACGAGGACGATATTCGCCTCTGGTATCCATGCTTTTTAATAAATAAGCATTTGATTTATATCTTGATCCAAGACTCCAAGCCGCTATTCTATTTTTTGAAACACCTTGTAAATGAAGACTTCCTCCTAATAAACTACCACTTATAGTTCCAGCAAATTTTAAAGGTTTCTTATAAGTAATATCCAATACCGATGACATTTTATCGCCATACTTAGCTTCAAAACCACCCGCCGAAAAATTAATATTGCTTACCATATCGGGGTTTGCAAAACTTAAACCTTCTTGTTGTCCGCTTCTTGCTAAAAACGGACGATAAACTTCAATATCATTTACATACACCAAGTTTTCGTCAAAATTTCCGCCACGAACAGAATAGCCACTAGTTAATTCGTTATTACTGCTGACACCAATTTGTGTTTTAATAATATCTTCAATATTTCCGGAAGGACTGGGAATATAAAAAATGTTCTTTGGATCAATTCGAGTAATTTCAGTGGTTCTATTTTCAGAAACAATATCAACCACGCCAATCGTATTTTTAGCTGCTAGCCTTGGGTTGTAGGTTATTTTTTCGCCATTTTTTAAATTATATTTTTGATTAACTTGAATATAACTGATATTGTAAATAGACAGCGTAATATCTTTATTTGCAGGAACGGTTAAAATATAACGACCGTTAATATCAGTTGAAGTAAAAAGTGAAGCGTTTTCTAAAATAGCAATTTGCACATCAGGAATTGTGATGCCATCTTCATCTTTAATAATACCCGAAATGGTAGCTGTTTGCCCTAAAGAAACAATTCCAATTAATAATAGAATGAAAGTATAATATTGATTTTTTAGCACAAGTTTTAATAACGGAAGTATGCTACAAATATTGCAAAAAGAAATGGAATAATAGTCTGATTTGAAACTCTTAAAATTAATACAAAAGTAAGCGATTACCTAATTTTTAGCTTCCCCTTTCGCCATGCATCAATAAATTGAGCCCAAGCTACCGGGTTTAGCAAACTTACACTTGGATATTGCCCAGCTTGATATAAACGAGTGTATTGTTGTTGCATTCGCACCCGATAATTAGCAGCTGCATCCATGGAGCCGCCTTTAATGGATGCGCGCACATCTTCGTTATCCATATTTTTATAGGCGCGCTCAATATCGGTATCGCTTAAATCTAAATTAAGAATAGCACGCTTAAACTGTTCTTTACTAGGCCATGGAAAAACGTTAACCTGTGCTAATTGAATGGTATCTTTTGTTAAAATTTGAATAATAGAGTAGTGTTTTCCAGTAAGGGTATCAGATAAATTATAAACCTTATTTTTATGATTGATTGAGAAAAACTGCATCTCATCGCCTGGTGTTGCAACAATTGTAAAGAAACCATAAAAATCACTTACTGTGCCCGATCGGGTGCCTTTAATCATAATAGAAACAAAGGGTAGGGGTTGTAAACTATCATCCAAAACAACACCTGAAATTTGAATGTAATTTTCAGAAGCACCGTTTTTTACAGGCGTTGTTTGAGAAAGAAGATTAATTGAAATGCAAAATAATGTAAAAAAAAATAGTTGCTTCATAAGTGCCAATATTGATAATTTGTATCTTTTGTAAAAATAGTATTTTATAAAAGTAAAGGAAGTAAATAAACATAAATTAACAAACAATAGGAATGATTAATCTCAGCTTAGGAAGTTATATTATTTTAGGAGTTCCTTTACAAAATCTTGAAGCGGAAGTTATTAAATCAGAAACAGACCCTGGCCAATGGCACTGCCCCAAAAAAAACTAACCTCTGCTCAATTCAATAACTGTAATTTCAGGCCAAATACCTAAACGCCCCGGATATCCTAAAAATCCTAAGCCTCTATTAACATACAAATATTGATCGTCTTGTTTATACAATCCCGCCCAATATTTATAAATATATTGAGATGGGCTCCATCTAAAACCTGGTATTTCAATTCCAAATTGCATACCGTGAGTATGTCCACTTAATGTCAAATCAATATCTTTATATTTTATTTCCTTACTTACCTGCATATCCCAATGAGATGGATCATGGGATAATAATATTTTAAAAGGATAATCTTCGGTTCCAGCATGTGCGTTATCTAATTTGCCATATTTAGGAAAATTAAGATTACCACCCCAGTTTTCAATACCTAAAATGGCAATTTTTTGCCCATCTTTTTCAATAGACACATGTTCATTCATTAATAAACGCCATCCAGAATTAAAATGAACATCTTTTAAATCATTTAAGTTTTTAACTTTAGCCTCTTCATTTTCCCAAATCTTATAATCGCCATAATCATGGTTTCCTAAACAAGAGTAAACACCATATGGCGCTTTTAAGGATTTGTAAGTTTCTAAATGAATAGTTGTCTCTGAAGATTCATTATTTACCAAATCTCCGGTAAAAAAAATAGCATCCGGTTTATGATCTAATACCATATTAAATGCCTTAATGAGTGGTTCTGCACTCATAAAACTACCGCAGTGAATATCTGATAATTGAACAATTTTAAAGCCTTCAAAAGCTTCCGGTAAATTTGAAGATGTAACTTTAACTTTATGAACTCTAAATTTATAGGCTCCTCTAACCATACCATAAAGAAAAGAAACAGCAGGTATTACCGTAAACGTAAGTGCCAAGTAACTTAAAAACTTTAAACGATCAATTTGATTAGAATTATCTTCTATAGATAATATTGTTTTTTTTTGAAAGAAAGTTGCAATCCATCTAAATAATCGAATAACATCATCAATTAATAAAAAGGTTGAGCCAATTAATTTACAGATGAATAAAATTAAGGCAACCGATGAAATAAATCTTAGAAAACTATTCCATTCTGGTGGAGGATAAAACATGGCCACCGAACTAATTAACAAGTTAATACTTGCTAGTGAATAGGCTATCCAAAAAATTATTTTTCGTTTTTGAGGAGTATAATCAACGCTGATGGTTTTAAGTGCTTGTAAGAAATAAATTTCGACGCATGCAATTAAAATAAAAAATAACAGAAATCGGATGAACATGGCGGATTATGATATAAGTTTCAAATGTAATTGATTAATATCATTTTGTAATGTTTGGATATGTTATATTTTTCTAAAATCTCAAATTTATTGTCTATTTGGGATAGGTGGAAAGTTCTTTGGTTATATTGATTTTTATATTTAGTTAATCTAAAGATAATTGTTAATTACTAGCAAAAATGTTAATCTTTTTTAGATGAACGGAAAACCAAACTTCAATCTATATATTACATTTGGCGCATAAATTTTAATCTAAAATAAGTTTTATGAATAAAGAAGTATATATCGTATCGGCTGTTAGAACTCCATTAGGTTCTTTTGGAGGAACATTAGCTGGGATTTCAGCTACTAAACTTGGTGCAGCTGCAATTAAAGGTGCATTAGACAAAATCAAACTTGATCCTACCTTAGTAAACGAAGTGTTTATGGGTTCAGTATTACAAGCTAATTTAGGACAAGCTCCAGCTCGCCAGGCAGCAAAGTTTGCAGGTTTACCTGATAGTGTTGCTTGTACTACCGTTAATAAAGTGTGTGCAAGTGGTATGAAATCAATTGCATTAGCAGCGCAAGCTATTATGCTAGGAGATGCTGATATTGTGGTTGCTGGTGGTATGGAAAATATGAGTCAGGTGCCATTTTATCTTGAGAATAATCGTTGGGGTGCAAAATATGGTAATGGGGTAGTGGTTGATGGTTTAGCTAAAGATGGTTTAACGGATGTATACGGAAATGTACCCATGGGAAATTGTGCAGATTTGTGTGCTAATGAACATAAATTTACCAGAGAAGAACAAGATGCCTTTGCAATTGAATCATATAAACGATCTGCAGCAGCTTGGGCAGCAGGTAAATTTAAAGAAGAAATTGTACCAGTTGAAATT
>JBILOV010000290.1:0-2815 GCA_044374335.1 Bacteroidia bacterium
CGTAAAAACAAAGATATAGCCATGGTTTTGGTTGTACTTGCTATTTTAATATTACTAAATTTTATTGGGTCTTTTTTGTTTAAACGCTTTGATTTAACAACCGAAAAACGGTATACACTTTCTGAATCAACTAAAAAATTATTAAAAAGTTTAGATGATGTTGTTTATATTAAAGTATATCTGCAAGGCGATTTTAATCCAAATTTTACGCGTTTAAAAAATGAAACCAAAGAAATATTAGATGAATTTAGAGCCTATTCTAATAATAATTTAGAATACGAATTAATAAATCCTTTAGATAATCCAAATAAAGAAGAAACCGATAAATTAGAAAAACAATTATATGATAAAGGGCTGATGCCTGAACAAATTGTGGATAGAAGTACTCAAAAAGTTTCTGAAACTTTTGTTTGGCCTGGAGCTATTATCTCTTACAAAGGTAAGGAATGCGTTTGGCAAATTTTTAAACGCCAGCTTGGCTTTGAAGTAGAACAAAGTATAAATAATTCTGTTCAAGAATTAGAATATGGTTTAACAAATGCTATTCAAAAAACAACCTTATTCAAAAAACCTGACGTATTATTTATTGTAGGTCATGATGAATTAGACACAATTCGTGGTGCTGATTTTATGCGCTCTTTATCTGAATATTATAATGTAGCACGAGTAAATATTAATCATAAGTTATATGCCTTAAAAGGTGCTGATGCAATTATTATTGCCCAACCAGATTCGATGTTTGATGAAAAAGATAAATTTATTATCGATCAATTTATCATGCATGGTGGCAAAGCATTATGGCTTATTGATCCTGTTTATGTAAACAGAGATACATTAACAACGAGAGGCTATTCTCTTGGATTTAGAAATGAATTAAATTTAGATGACATTTTATTTAAATATGGTGTAAGATTAAATCCGGTTTTAGTTCAGGATTTACAATCGGCACAAGTGCCTGTAAATGTTGGATTTAAGCAAGGACAACCAGACTTTAAACCATTCTATTGGAATTACTATCCTTTAATTTTACCATCCTCTTCGCATCCCATTGTAAAAAATTTAGATTTAATTCGCACAGAATATATTGGAACCTTAGATACTGTTTTTTCCGAAGATGTTACTAAAACAATTTTACTTCAAACTTCAAAATACACAAAAACACAACCAACACCTGTTCGCATTTTAGCAGCAATGGTTAAACTAAAACCACAAGAAAATCAATATAATAATTCATTTCAAAATGTAGCTTGTTTGTTAGAAGGTAAGTTTGAATCGAATTATAAAAACAGAATTACTAATAAAATTTTAACAGATACCATATTTGATTTCGTCGGAAAAAGTAAACCAACAAAAATGATTATTGTAGCCGATGGTGATATTGCTAAAAATGAATATCAAAGAGGAACAGGTATGGTTTACCCTACCGGTTATGATATTTATACAAAACAACAATTTGCTAATAAAACGTTTTTATTAAATTGTGTAAATTATTTATTAGATGACGAAGGTTTAATAAAACTTAGATCTCGTGAAGTTAAATTACGGTTATTAGATAAAAAGAAAATTACGACACAATTAACAAAATGGAAATTAATAAACGTTGGTCTACCATTATTAATCATTATGTGTTTTGGATTAATTCAATATTATATCCGTAAGAAAAAATACAGTAATTAACATCAAAATAGTACATCTACAATGAAAAAATCATCAATAATCATTATCACGATTTTAATTGCATTGGCTGGCTTCTCCATTTATATTTATAAAAATAAGAACAAAACATCCACTATTGATAAAGACGCAAGTGATTTTAAGTATAAAGACACCGCATCTATCGATAAAATATTTTTAGCAGATAAAGAAGGCAAACATGTATTAGTTGAAAGAACATCAAATGGCTGGATGTTAGAAGGAAAGTTTCATGTGAGGCCCGATGTAATTGAATTATTACTTTATACAATTAGTTCTGTAGAGGTAAAATCGCCTGTTTCAAAATTAGGTAAAACCTCTGCTATAAAAATCATGTCCGCAAAGTCAACAAAAATTGAAATTTACAGCAAAGGAAAAAAAGTAAAACAATATTTTGTTGGGCATCCAACTCAAGATCATACAGGAACCTTTATGCTTCTGACCAATTTAGATACAGAAGAAAATTACGAAGAGCCATTTATCACTCACATACCTGGCTTTGATGGATTTCTTTCAACTCGCTACAATACTAGTGAAATTGAATGGAGAGATCGATTATTAATTAATTACAGACCTCCACAAATTAAGCAAATTAAATTGGATCTTCATGAAATGCCTGATTCTTCTTTTGTAATTGATTTATTTAGTATGCAACGCTTTGGATTAAAAACAAAAAAAGGAAATATGCAGTTTGAAGAAGATAAGATGAAACAATATATTGCTTATTTTCAAAATGTAAACTGTGAAACTGTTTTAGATAAAAATGATAAATTGGTAGACTCTTTATCTAAATCTGCTATTCCGTTTGCCACATTAACAATTATTGATAGAAATAATGGTAATAGTGTTTGTGAGTTTTACCACAAGCAACCAAACGCAGCAAAAAATAAAGAATATGAAATTGATTATAAATATGATCCTGACAACCTATTTGTTAAATATAATAACGGCAAAGATTTCGGAGTTGCACAGTTTTATGTTTTTGGAAAAATTTTACAAACCTATGAGTATTTTCTTCCCAAAAAATAATGTTAAAAAGTAGTTTATAAAAACATCCTTATTACAAGTGCTTACCAATTTGATATGGTTAAATTTGCTTGAATAAAAACACATCCTTATGAAT
>JBILOV010000016.1:0-19583 GCA_044374335.1 Bacteroidia bacterium
CTACCCTATTAAAACATTTAAAATCTATTAGCGGAGTTTTAAATTCAAGCAATACAATTCCTATTTTAGACTGTTTTTTATTTGAACTAAATAACGGATTGTTGACGCTTTTTGCAAGTGATATGGAAACTACCATTACTACAAGTATAAAAGTTGACTCTTCTGAAAATGGAAATTTAGCAATTCCAGCAAAAACTTTGTTAGAGGCATTGAGTAATTTACCTGAACAACCTATATCTTTTATTATAGATTCCAAAAAATTTAGCGCAAAACTAAAAACAGAAACTGGTGATTACACATTAACAGGACATAACGGTGATGAGTATCCAAAATTACCAAAGGTGGAATCGGAATCTTCTGTTATTATTAAGAGTGATGTTTTAGCAAATGCTATTAACAAAACTATTTTCGCAACAGGTAATGATGATTTAAGACCTGTAATGAGTGGTGTATTTTGTCAGTTTACAGATCAAAATTCAATTTTTGTTGCTACAGATGCTCATAAATTAGTTCGTTATACACGTAATGACGCTAAAGCGGGCACTTCTGCTTCTTTTATTATGCCAAAGAAACCGTTAAATGTTTTGAAAAACTTATTGGCTGGTATTGATGATGCTGTTAAAGTAGAATTTAATAAAACAAATGCGTATTTTAGTTTTGGACATATCAATTTGGTTTGTCGTTTAATTGATGGAAAATACCCTAATTACGAAGCAGTTATTCCAAAACAAAATCCAAATAAATTAACAGTAGATAGAACTTCATTTTTAGGAGCTATTCGTCGTGTGAGCGTATTTGCTAATAAAGCTACTCACCAAATACGTTTAAAAATTAAAGGAAGTCAATTAACTATTTCTGCTGAAGATTTAGATTTTGCAAATGAAGGGCATGAAACTTTGATGTGTTCATATGTTGGCGAAGACATGGAAATTGGATTTAACTCTAAATTTGTTTTAGAAATGTTAACTAATTTAGAAAGTGATGAAATTACAATTGAAATGAGCGCTCCTAACCGTGCGGGCATAATTGTACCAACACAAAAATCTAATCCTGCTGAGGATGTTTTAATGTTGGTAATGCCAGTAATGTTGAACAACTAATATTTTTCAAAATATTAACAAGGGCTCAGGAAAGACTTTTTTTTGAAACAATAATTAAACTTAATTACTGTTTCATGATTTTATAAGCTGTTTTGAAATTGTTTTGACGGATGTATAAAATGTAAGAGCCATTTTCAAGATGTGCAATATTCAATTCTTGCCTTATATTTTTTTCTGTTGATGAATTTTCTGATGTACTTAGTATTAATTTTCCGTAAATATCAAATAATTCAAACACTACTAAATTAGGGTTGTCAGTTGAATATGAAATAGATATTTTATCTTGTGTAGGATTTGGAAAAATTGAGAAATTTTGTGTTGGTATTTGTGTTTGTAATGCAGTTGAAATACAAGCAATGGTTCCTATTACTTTTCTACCAATTCTATCAATCGATGGATTTTGAATGAGTGTCATAAATGCGATGCCAGCATTACAATCACTTTTCAATTGGTTTGCTAAAAAAGGCTCAATATAACTCATATAACGGTTAAATAAAACAATATTACAAGATGGTGTGCTACATGATGCTTGACCAAAATTACAAGTGGCACTCGTTCCATTTCCGAAATCACAGTGTGTTACATCTTTTATGATTGAATGAAATTTTGTTAAGGAAGCTGTTGGGTTAAAGTGATTATTTTGAACAGCAGAGTCTGCTACATTATCTTTTTCGCCTGATATTACTAGTGTTGGTATAGTTACTAAGCTTGCACCCGCTACAGATGAAATGCCTGAAGTATTTGAAGTTGCAGCTGCTAAATTAAACAAACAAGTAACACTTGTATTATTTTGAGCTGCAATAAATGAACAACCTCCTCCCATGGAATGACCTCCTATAGCCACTTTTTGTATAACCTTACCATTAAAGGTTGTTAATGCGGTTGGTGTACTAATTGAGTTTAATAATAATCCTTGAGTTGCCAATAGTTTTATGTCAGCACCAAAATCTGCGTGATTTGGATTTGGGAAAATAGAGCCTTCGGTGCGAGGTAATAAAACAATATAGCCTGATGCTGCTAAGCCATTGTAAATGTTGTCATAGTTGTCATATGTCATTGCAAAACCATGACCAAAAACCACTACCGGAAATTGCCCCGCTGCTACCGATGTATTATTTCCAGCAATTGTAGCCGGATAATACACTTCAGTTCCAATGGTTCTTCCAGTTCCTGTCATGGCTATTCCTCCAGATATGGAATATCCTCCTGATCTTGTTGCATCCTTAAAATTGATACTCATATGCCCAACAGGAAATGTTTGCGCCTGAAATATTAAAATAAAGCTTGAAGAAATAATCAGTAGAAATTTTTTCATTTTTTTGTTTTATATTTTTAGTAATTATTAAATGTAAAATAAATTATCTAGAAATTCAAAAACAAGATATGAAATAATAATGCTTTATAAACAAAAAGTCTTTCTGCTATTTAGCAGAAAGACTTAAAATAAATGTGTTTTTGTTTTTAGATTTTATTCAGTAATTATGACTAAATACTTTGAGTTCGACCAAAAGTCTTCAGCGTTTAAAATCTCTATTGACTCAATGGTTTTTTCTCCAATTAATTTATAAGAACTTGAAGGATGGTTAGTTATAATTTTCACTTTTTTGGCACCAATGTTAATTGAGCTTAACTTTGAAACATCAACCTTTGTAAAATATTCCTTATTAAAATCATCTTTTAATTTAGTGGATTTACCCATTCCAATAAACCCGCCATCTTTAGTTATGACATTCTTTTCTTTTAATTCTTTAGATGTTCCAAAGGCATAAAATGCTGTGTTTATTTTTTCAGTTTTTGCAGAGCTTTCGGCTTCAACAACTTCTAAATTCATAACAATATTACTTAACTCAATATTTTTAGATTCTAACTGCGATTTTAATTCAGATATCTCGCCATCTTTAGCATCTACTTGCGCTTGTAAGGTTTCAATCATTTGCTGTAAGCCAGAAATTTTAGATTTAGAATCTTTTAATTTTTTACTTAAAGAACCGATACGATTTTTGTTTTTCGCTAATAAATCATAGATAGCTTGTATATCTTCTTTAATTGTTTCCTCTTTACTTTTAACATCACCACTTTGAGAACTTGCTGTAACAATTTTTTCTTTTTCTTTAATAGCTTTTAAGTTTTCTTGTATCTCATTAAATGAATTTACAAATTCTTGCAGAGCAATTTCTTTTTCAGATAATTGTCCTGATAGCTCTCCATTTACATTAGATAAACTATCTGCTAATGGATTAGCCTCTTTTTCGGAACCACCGCATGAAATAGTAAATAAACTAGATGCAGAAATTACTGCGCCAACTAAAAATAATTTTAATGTTTTCATTATATGTTATGTTTTTGTTTACAAATGTATAAATTTATCCAAAAGGGCATTAAAAAATATGTGATAATTCAAGGATGTATTTTGAAGCAATTTTTTTGAAAATCTCGATACAGAAGTTTACTATCTCTAATAAAAAATGCCCTTTTTTCTCAAAAAAGCAGTATAATTTTTGTCAGTATCAGATTAAACAAGCCCTAAAACGAACTTATGCAAATCTAAAATTCGGTTTTTTTGTCTTTAGTATAAAATATTGTTATATAAAAACTCGAGGAAATCAAAAGGATTTGATTTTTGAATATGTTTTAAAAGCGCGAAACTCTTCGATGACAATAAGGTGTTCCTCCTTCTTTTTCATAATACTGCTGATGATAGTCCTCTGCCGGCCAAAATTTTACTGCTTTTTTTAACTGAGTAGCAACTTTGTATCCTTTAATTTGTAATTGCCCAATTAATTTTTCTATGGTTAATTTTTGAGCATCATCAAAATAAAAAACAACGGATAAATATTGCGGACCAATATCATTTCCTTGTCCATTTGCTTGTGTTGGATCATGTATCTCGAAAAACAATTTAGCTAATTCCTCATAGGTAGTTAAAGATGGGTTATATGTAACCTCCAAAGCCTCAATATGTCCTGTTTTGTGAGCGCAAACTTCTTTATACGTAGGATTTTCAGAAAACCCGCCTGTGTAACCCACCTGTGTGCTCAAAACGCCTTTTGCCTTTTGAAAATAATATTCTACTCCCCAAAAACAACCTCCGGCAAATATTGCTTTCGCTAATTCTTTTTTCGCACTAGATTCAACAAATAACATAGAAATAGAATTTACACAATGGCGAGTATCTTTATCAGTCAATTTTTCGCCATAAAAAACATGTCCTAAATGACCACCACAAGTTGCGCAAGTAATTTCTGTTCTTCTTCCATCCGCATCCAATGTTTTTTTAACAGCACCTTTTATTTCATCATCAAAACTCGGCCAACCGCAACCCGAATGAAATTTCGAATCTGATTCATACAATGGAGAATTACACTGCTTACAAATATATGTTCCTTTAGTAAAATTATCTGTATATTCACCTGTATAAGGGCGCTCTGTTCCCTTTTCCAAAATTACATATTGCTCTTCCTTTGATAATGGATTTAATTTCATAGGTGTCTTTTCTTTAATAATTGTATTTTTAGTAATGTTAACTGATGGGTTTGCGTTTTGACAGTGCGTATTATAAACTCCAATAATAAACAATACAGTAACAATTGTAAAACGAGGATGTTTAAATTTCATAAAAAGCTTTTTTAGTTTCATTGAAACGAATTTATAAAACAACAATTATACTTTAAAATTGTTGATTAATTTAAAAATGAGGCATCTAAAAACTGAACTTTATGTTTTTTTATCATTTTATCTAATAAATAATTCTAAAAAATAAAGCGTATCTTCATCAACCATGAAGTTAATTTACCTTTTGATATTTTTAAGTATTTCTTTTTTAAGTGAAAGTAGAACTCTAGAATTACCTCTAAGGGATAGCATAAGTTCTGATAGCTTGTTATTGTTTAGTAAAAATTACATTGGTATAAATTACTGTTACGGAAAATGTAGCCCAAAAACAGGATTTGACTGTTCTGGATTTGTATATTTCATTTTTAGTCATTTCAATATAAAAGTACCTCGTTCGTCTATTGATTATGATAATGCCGGAAAAACAATACATCCTGATTCGTGTAAAATTGGAGATGTAATTATATTTACGGGGACAAATTTAAAAAACAGAAAACCGGGACACGTTGGCATCATCACTTCAAAACTTGGCGAGGAAATGCAATTTATTCATAGTTCCTCAAACAAAAAACATTCAGGAGTTAAATTATCAACTTATAAAGAATCGCCCTACTATGAGAAGCGATTTTTGAAAATTATTCGAATAACTACGGTTTATTAGTTTGTGAATTTTGCTCGTTGATTTTTATTAATTAAACTTTCTAGTGTAAAAATATTTAAATTGTATTTTAAATTTTAAAAATTAAATTAATTTATTAAAAAACAAAAGTGATTTAGAAGATAAAATTATTGTCAGTAAAGTTGCTATAGATTTATAATACATTATACCTATTTAAAAATACATTTCTTTTAAAACTAATTACATCCAGCTTCCTTATAATTTTTCTTAACATTAGGATTATCTAAAACTTGAAATGACATAAATGGTTCACCAAATAATTTACAGTAACGTTCCTGATTTTTTTCTTTTGCTTTTTGCAAAGCCTCGCTAAATATTCTACTATAAAACTTTTCAGGTAAGTGAGATGCAATTGAAATATAACTAAACAATAAATCTTCGCTTACATCAGGTAATTTTAAAAACGGCTCTAATACATTAGATGAAAATTTATAATCTTTACCTCTTGTAAATACATAAGCTAATTTTAATGCATTTTGCCAACTGGCATCTTTAAAATTATAAAACCCTTTAATTTTGTTAATACATGCCTCTATTTGTGCATCAGCATCTTCAATAGTATCCAAAGATTCAATTATTTTAAATTGCCATTCAATATTCAAACCATCAACTAATTTCTTAGAAATTTTAGATTTATATAAAGCATCAATTTCCTGTTGCATTTTTCCTTGTTGCTCTTTGGTTCCGATAGTTGAATCTACTTTAATACTGCAAAAAATTCTATTGAATCTTACCACATTATTTGTTGCATCTAATTTTTCTATTTTTCTAAATTCATTATAGTCATCTTCATCTACAATGCTTCCATTTGCTAAATAATTATAATATAATTTATTGTTGAAAAAATTGCTATACCTAGCTTCAGCAGGAATTTTTATGCTATCCAACACATCGTCTGAATATTTTTTATTTATTTTTTGTTTATGTGCATACTCCATAATTTTATATGCTTGCGCTATTTTTTTTGCTTTCAACGCTTTCGTGAAAGCCATTGATGTAAATTTTTGTTCCTTGTCGCCTGTAATATCATAGGTTACATCTAAAACAATTTGAGCAAAACGTTGTCTTGCAAAAACTGGCTCTAACTCTTTTAAAAGGCTGCCATCTGTATTTATTTTTTTTATAGCTTTTTCTTTTCCTAATTTTACAACATCAGCATATTTGCCATCCTCCATTTCTAATTCAAATAATACCCACGAATCTTTTGTTTCAATGTTAGGCGTTATTTTATTTTGTTGCATACTTTGTAAAACTTTGGTAACACTTTCAGCGCGTTTGCGTTGAAGTTTAGAATTTGCATTTGCATCGCCTTCAATTGATGAATAGGCATAAATATATAAACCATCAATCATAAAATCAGGCTCGTTTAAAGCTTTAATAAATGGCTGAATATCTTCGGGTTTAAACTCTGATTTGTTTTTTTCGAAGGGGATTACAAAATTTAATATTGAACTTTCAGATTTGGGTTCAAAAGCCGGCTTTAAGCCTACTGTTGAATCTGCAGGAATAATACCAACAGGTGTGCTGCTTTCCTGATCACCCTTTTCTAGATAGGTTCGTGTAACTGTTCTACAAACGTGCCCATCTTGAATAATTATTAAGTTCAGTTCATAAGGTCCATTAATTTTTGAGTTAAATTTACCCATCTCTATTTTCAACTTATTAATTTTTTCCTTTTTTTTAGACTTCGGATCTGGTTTAATTAAGTTTTTAGCAAATACATTATCCTTTGAAATAACCTTTTGCATAATTCCTTTATTTTGAAAATTATTATCCACAATGTTATATTCCGGATTATCATATTGAGACCGCTGAACAATATCTACCGCTAAACCATCTTTAGTTTTTTTTAATAATCGTTTTAAATCTTTTAGATTGGCATACTCCAAATATATTTTTCCGTTTTCAACCTTCAACCCTTTTTGTAGTATGTCGTAATTTTTCCATTTATCGCACGTTTTGCAAGATTTTGCATCGGGGGTTAATAGTTTTTTAGATTTAGTGTTGTAGGGCACTGCTAATTCTTTTTTCATTTTGGCTCCCGTATTAAAGCTATCATAACCACCAAAAACAGCAGTTGCAACTACTTTTTTTCCATCTTTTTGCATCACACAGTTTATACCAATTAACATGTATTGAGCTTTCAACAAGATTTCTTTATCTTTTTTATTATTTTCCCAACGAGTCCAAATTACCTTTGCTACTTCTGCTGTTTTATAACTATCTCTGCCTTTACTTACAGGCGCTATCATAGTAACTTCTTCGCCTTTTTTAGTTCCGCCTGCATTTACTAAATTCTTTTTTACCTTTTCGGGATCTACTTTTGCTACACCTGATTTTGAGAATTTTTTAGCGTCAACAGCAGCCGCATTAATTAAAACATCATTAACTTCAAAAGTATCTAATCCATTTTTGACTCTAAATTTATTTAGTTCACGAATTATTATGCCTGGTAAATCATCAATGTTAAAATTATCTTGTGCTTGTGAACATGTACCAGAAAATAAAAAAATAAATAATAGTAGTAATTTTCTCATCAGCGACATATTTAGTATTTTAACAAATATTAAAAAATCTGCTTAATTCTTAAGTTAAGAGTATTCACAAACTATTAACAAATAAGGATTTTCTGTAAATTCAATCAATTCAAAATCAATGATTATATTCGTAAACCATAATAAATTGAATTTTTACAATGAAAAAAATATTGATTGCAAATAGAGGTGAAATTGCTTTGCGTGTTATGCGAAGTGCAAAAGAAATGGGTATTAAAACAGTAGCTATTTATAGCGAGGCAGATAGAAATGCGCCTTTTGTCCGTTATGCTGATGAAGCAGTTTGTGTTGGTCCGCCACCAAGCTCCCAATCGTATTTACAAGGCGATAAAATTATTGAAATTTGCAAAGCGCTAAATGTTGATGGCATTCATCCTGGTTATGGATTTTTATCTGAAAACGCTGATTTTGTGCGAAAAGTTCAAAAATCTGGTATTACTTTTATTGGACCAAGTGCTGATGCTATGGATTTAATGGGCGATAAATTAAGCGCTAAAGCTACAGCAAAAAAGTACAACGTACCAATGATTCCTGGTTCGGATGGTGCTATAAGTGATTTGGTAGAAGCAACTAAACTGGCTAAAGAAATCGGTTTTCCTTTATTAATTAAAGCTTCTGCTGGTGGTGGAGGAAAAGGAATGCGTTTAGTTGAAAAAGAAAGCGAAGTTGAGGAACAAATGAAAATGGCCATTAGTGAAGCAATATCTGCATTTGGTAATGGTGCTGTTTTTATTGAAAAATATGCAACGGGTCCTCGCCATATAGAAATACAATTATTAGCTGATAACCATGGTAATTGTGTTTATTTGTTTGAGCGTGAATGCAGTATTCAACGTCGTCATCAAAAATTAATTGAAGAGGCTCCGTCATCTATTTTAACTCCCGAATTGCGAAAGGCGATGGGTGAGTGTGCTGTTAATGTTGCCAAAGCCTGTAATTATAGTGGAGCTGGTACGGTTGAGTTTTTATTAGACAATCAATTAAATTTCTATTTTTTAGAAATGAATACTCGTTTGCAAGTTGAGCATCCTGTGTCGGAAATGATAACCGGATTAGACTTAGTTAAAGAACAAATAAAAGTAGCTCGTGGAGAAAAACTATCATTTACTCAGGACGACTTAAAAATAAATGGTCACGCAATTGAAGTTCGTGTTTGTGCTGAAGACCCTACAAATAATTTTTTACCGGATATTGGTAAATTAAAAACATATCGCATTCCAAGTGGACCAGGTGTGCGAGTTGACGATTCATTTGAAGAAGGAATGGATATTCCAATTTATTATGATCCAATGATTGCAAAATTAATTGTGCATGGCAAGGATAGAACAGATGCTATTGAAAAAATGTTGCGGGCAATTCAAGATTATGAAATTACAGGAGTTGAAACAACTTTAAATTTTTGTGCATTTGTATTAAAACACGAAGCATTTGTAAGCGGAAAATTTGACACAGGCTTTATCCCTAAATATTACAAGCCTGAAATGTTAAATAAATCAAATTTAAACGAAGAAGAGGTGGCTGCTATTTTTGGTGCTTTTATATCTTCTACTCCCAGTAATTCTGGGACATTGGATCAAGGTAAAGCAAAAGAAAAATCTAAATGGCGATTAAATCGCATTTAATTTTAAAGGTAACCTTAAGGTTACCTTTTTAGTTTAATGTATTAACAATAAAATGCGATTCGTATATACTTCAATTATAAAACTTGTTAGCCAGATAAAATTAATAGGCTTTTCAAGGCGTTTATATAAATTACTAATTATCATTTTTTTATTTACTTATTTAACAAATACTGCGCAAATTGGTGAAGATGTAATTGTACCTTCAGAAAAACCAAAAACTCTATATAAAATTTGGGGAGAAATAGTAAATGGAGATACAATACCAAGCATCCGTTTACCTGAAGTATGGGTATATGCCGATTATCCCTATAAAACTAAAAAACAATATGAAGCTTGGAGTAAAACAAAATATAATGTAAAAAAGGTATATCCATATGCTATACTTGCGGCAGCTAAATTAAAGGAGTATAATGTTGTTTTAGAAAAAATGCCGAATGAGAAATTAAGAAAGGCTTATATGAAAACGGTTGAAAAAGAACTAAAAGCAGAATTTGAAGAGCCTCTTAAAAATTTATCCATGAATCAAGGGAAAATTTTATTAAAATTAATTGACCGCGAAACAGGAAATACAAGTTACGAGTTAGTAAAAGATTTAAGAGGTGGTTTTCAGGCTTTTATGTGGCAAAGTGTGGCACGTTTATTTGGTAGTAATATGAAGTCAGAATATGATCCAACCGGTGAAGATATAATGATTGAACGGGCTATTAAATTAGTAGAAGCCGGCCAATATTAATAACGCTATTTTTGTAATGTTAAATTTCGTCGAAACTTTGCATTATTTAATTTTCGTTTTTGTTTATTCAATGAAAATAATACCTTTACAACCAAACCAATTTTAGTTTACTTATAAAATATCATTATGATTAAATTTATTTCCATAGCATTTTTCACGCTACTTTTCATAAGTAGTAAAGCCCAAAACATCAAGGATGAAACCGTTGAGTACCGTTATATTAAATTACCGTTATCACCTTTGCCTTCGTCCATAAAAAATTATCAGGCTTCTATTTTTGCTCCCTATGAGGAAGAAAATAAAAAAAAGAAAGCTGAGTATGATGTCAAGCAAAAAGCCGCTGAAATGATTTTTCAAAAAGAAAAAGAGGCATATCCTGCAAAAGTAAAACAAGCTGAAAATAAATTTAATGCTGAAATGGTTGAATGGAAAAAGAAATCCTTAGGAGAAAAGGTAATTGAGAAACAGATACTTGGAGAAAACAATAAACCTGTTTTATATACACCTTCTCCACCATATATGCAAAATGTTCCGCTGCCAGACCTTAGAACAAGTTATGATTATCCAGTTCTAGCCAATTCTTATATCATGTTAGATGGTTATGCAAATAAAAATGAAAATCCAATTAAGATTGATGTCACACTTTATGGTTATGATTATACTGAACCAAGACAAATGTCGGAACAAAAAAATGTTGCCAGTTATGCAAATGGTCAAACTTCCACTAGTATAGTAAATTATTACCATACTGAGTTTTCATACCGCCACACCATGTCAGTAAAAGTAACGGCGCCTGATGGAAAAGAATTATTTAATCTAACGCCACAAGAATTAAATTCCTATAAGATTTTTAAAACACCTGCATCTACTGCGGCAGCTCCAATTAATTCACAAATGTTAGTAAAAACATATGAGGAAAAGATTTTACAAGAAAATTTGACCTTAATTAATAATTTAGTTAATGATAAAATTGGATATAAAAGAGTATTACGGAAAATTGAATTAAATTATGTAAAATCCAAAGATGAAACTTATAAGGATTTACTTATTGCATTTAATGATGCGTCGTCAGGGTTAAAAATTTTAATAGAAGATGAAGCTAACGCTAAAACAAAATTAGAAAACGCCATAAATTTATGGAAGACAGCACTTTTGGAATCTGACCCTAAAAATAAAAAAGCCCGAATTGATAAAGATGTTACCATTGCAATTTATTTTAATCTACTTGAATGCTACTTTGCTACTAATAATACTATTGAAGCAGATAAGATAATGATTGCCTTGAATTCAATGGACATTTCATCGTCAAAAAGAAAATTAAAGGATGACTATGAAAGTTTGTTTAATGATTTAAAGAAACGAGCTTTGACTAACAAATAATTATTAAAATTAAACATAAAAGTAAATGAAAAAAATAAATAAAATACAATTGGCTCTAATTATTGTAATGTCTTTTGTTAAAATTAACGCACAGGTGGTAACCTTAACAAAAGGTGGTGAAACTAGCAGTAAGCAAACAATAGGTGGTGAGGCTGTTAACTTTATGGCTAATGGCGACCACTATTTTTTTGATGTTTATATGGAAAGAGCAGTGATGAATTATCGTTTGCAAAGCTTTGACAGTAAGGGCAGTTTTTTAACTAATACCTTGTTGGATATAAATGTTGGTGTTTTTAATAATTCCTATAGCATAGATCAAGTAATTGGTTTCGGAAATACTGTTTATGCAATGGTTGAGCATTTAGATAAACCTGCTGGAAAAAATACGTTATTGGCTAGAGCTATAGATAATGTAGGTAATGTATCAAGTTCTGAAGTAGAAGTGATGTCTATTCCATTTGAAAAAACGATGAATTCAGGATTTAATTATACATCTGTATCTCCAGATAACAAAACAATGGCTGTTGTAGGTGAAATGATATATGTTAAAGATCAACCAGCGCAATATAAAATTGCATTATTTAATCAAGCATTTAAAAAATATAAAGAAGGGTTGATTACAATTGCTGGAGAAAACACTAAAAATAAAAGTATTTCACAGATAGTTGCCAATGATGGAACGGTTTATATTATCAAGAAAGGTATGACAAAAAAAGGAGAAATTACCTTAACTGTTTATCAATGGTTGCCAGAAAATCCTGCTGAATACAAAGAATATATTTTAGAGGTTGTTGAACCAAATCAGTTTTACAATTATACCTACGCTGTAAATACTAATAACGAATTAATAATTAGTGGCTTATACTATGAGCGTAAAACATTTTCAGTTGGAGAAAAAAAGGCAGTTGGAGTGTTTTATTTTACCAATAAAGGAAAAAGTGAAAAAGTTTTTAAAACCTTTGCTTTAGATGCGCAAGTGGACAATTTAACAACGCGAAAATTATTAATTAACGAAAATACTTTATTTTTAACTGCTGAACAATATAAAGTAGAACGCTTGGATCCGCCTCCTTCAGCTGCAGGATCAATGTCCACTTTTGATTACCATTATAATTACACTCATAAAAGTGAATTTGTAATTGCCATGGATAACGAAGGAACTAAAAAATTCCAATTAGAATTGAATAAAGATTACACTGCGAGAGATTTTGACAAACCATTTTTTAGTTCATATAATATTGTGAATGGAAAATTAACAATCGTTTATAACGATCAGGCAAAAAAATATGTAAAGGATGACTATAATTATTCCTACCAAATTCCAGTATTAGTTCAAATTACAAATGATGGCTTGATGCAATCACCTGTCATATTTAAAAATGAACTTAAATTAGAACAATATTATATGCTAAATCCATCTTATTCGCTGCAATCAGCAAATAATCGTATTTCATTTTTAATGGGAAATAATCAAAATTTTAAATTTATAGATTTTAAAATAGATTAAAATATATAAATCGCAATTACAAAAACCGCTTACTAATAGTTTGCGGTTTTTTTCTTTTTAAAATTAAGCTCCGTTATAATAATTTTAGCTATTTAAGACATAATAAAACTGTATATTTATTTTTAAATAAATTAAATGATGATTCCTAATAAAATATGGCGCACCACTTTGCTAATAATATGTTCTTTGCAATTATTAAGTCAGAATGCTGATAGTATTGCTTTACGCAAACACTTTAATTATTTTCTTACAAAAAGTAATTGTTATAAAAATTTAGAATTTTTAAGTACAAAAATCGAAAGCCGATTGAGCGGTTCACCTGGTGCGGCCAAAGCTGTTGCTTGGGCAAAAAAAGCAATGTATGAAGCAGGTGCAGATACAGTTTATTTGCAACCTTGTATGGTACCGCATTGGATTAGAGGCGAAAAAGAAATCTGTTACTCTGTAAATTCTAAAACGAAACAGAAAATAAATTATGCAATTTGTGCATTAGGTAATTCCATCGCTACTCCAAATAATGGCATTTCTGCTCCAGTAATTATTGTCAATAGTTATAGTCAATTAGACTCATTAGGAGAAAAAAATATCAAAGGGAAAATTGTTTTTTATAATGTGTATTTTGATCATACGCACTTGAGTACAGGAACCTGCTACGGAGAAACAGTAACTTATCGTTATTCAGGTCCGAGTAAAGCAGCAAAATATGGAGCTGTTGCTACCATCGTTCGCAGTATGAGTTCTATAAACAATAATTTTCCGCATACTGGTGTCATGGGCTATGATACAACTTTAACCAAAACAAAAATCCCAGCTTGTGCCATTAGTTTTAGTGGAGCCGATGAATTGTTAGTACAATTAAATAGTAATCCAAACCAAACCATCCATTTAAAAATGAGCTGTCAAATGCTTGATAAAGAATTATCTTATAATGTTGTTGGCGAAATAAAAGGTTCTGAAAAACCACAGGAAATTATTATGGCTGGCGGACATTTAGATGCTTGGGATAACGGGCAAGGCGCTCATGATGATGGCGCTGGAGTAGTGCAGGCTATTGAAGTTTTAGCGATGTATAAAAAACAAAACATCAAACCAAAACATACTATACGCGCCGTTGCTTTTATGAACGAAGAAAATGGTGGCGCTGGGGGTAAAGCCTATTTTGAAGACACTAAGAAAAATAATTTAAAACATATTGCTGCTTTAGAAAGTGATGCTGGAGGTTTTTCTCCTCGTGGAATTGCAGTTGATACAACCAATGGAGCTTATAAAAAAGTACTTAGTTGGAAATCTTTATTAGACCCTTACTTTTTACAATTCATAAAAAAAGAAGGACATGGAGCTGACATTGGTTACTTGAAAGAAATTGGAGTTCCGTTAATTGGTTTTGAACCAGATGGTCAAAAGTATTTTGATTATCATCACACTGCTGATGATACCTTTGATAAAATAAATAAACGAGAATTAGAATTAAGTGCTGGAGTTATTGGTTCTATTATTTATTTGATTGATATAAAAGGTTGGTAATTTTGAATGTGATAATTTAGTATTTGTTGATTTTCAAAAAGGTAGTAAACATAATGCGTTGTAACATGTTCTTTTATCGTAAAACATTTTAATTAAGAATGAAGATTCCTCAAAAAATATTGCATCCTATTGTCCTTTTTTTTGTGGTTGCCTTTTCAATACTCTGTGCTTTTAAAATTCAGGATTTGAAATTCGATTATGATTTTGAAGCCTTTTTCCCAAATGAAGACAATGAGTTAGGTCTATATGAAACACATCGTAATCGTTTTGAATGGGATAATGAATTTGTGCTTTTAGGTTTAGAAAATAAAGCAGGGATTTTTAAAAAAGATTTTCTTCAGAAAGTAGAATTACTCTCTGATGAACTTAAAAAACTAACTTACGTAGATAGAATTATTTCTCCAACCAACATTAAAAATATTTCATTAAGCGGCCTCGCACCTGTTCAAAAAAGATTATTACATATTGAGGATGAAAGTTTATATAAAGATGATAGTATTAATATTTATAATACTCCCGAATTAATTGGTTCTTTTTTTCCAAAAGATGCAAAGTCAATTTCTATATTTATAAAAACAGAAGAAGGATTAAATAAAGTTAAAAGTGATAGTTTAGCCCGGAATATAGAAAAAGCATTCACTAAGTATCATTTTGATGATATACATTTTGTTGGAAGAATTGTTGCTCAAGATGTTTATTTAAAAAATCTAGAAAAAGAATTTGTTTATTTTTTAAGTATTTCATTCGTATTAGTTATTTTATTTTTATGGCTTTCATTTAGATCCATCTACGGAATCGTTGTTCCATTAACCATCGTTATCATTTCTATTTTTTGGACATTAGGAATAATGGCAATGTTGCATAAATCCTTAGATATTATGACGGTAATGTTACCCACGATGATATTTATTGCAGGTATGAGCGACGTGGTTCACTTTTTCTCGAAACATTTTGAAGAATTAGCAAAAGGCACAGAGAAACAAAAGATTTATCCATTAATTTTAAAAGAAGTTGGATTTCCTACCTTCCTAACTTTAATTACAACGGTTGTAGGTTTTTTATCGTTATTATTTTCAAGCATTAAACCAATAAAAGATTTTGGTATTTATACTTCAGTCGGTATCGTTATTGCCTTCTGCTTAACTTATACTCTTTTACCAGCGCTACTCTATTTTTTTACCCCTAAAAAATTAGTATCAGTTCATACGCATGATAATAAAACATATAATGTAATGCGTAGTATTTTGTTTTGGATTTTCAGAAATCAAAAAACAATCGTAGTAACTTCCTGCTTACTAGTTGCCCTTTCAATTATTGGGGTATACAATATAAAAGTTAATAATATTTTATTGGAAGATTTATCTGATAATGTAAAAATAAAACAAGACTTTAAGTTTTTTGATAAATATTATAGTGGTGCACGTCCACTAGAATTTGCAGTGGAAATAAAAAATAAAAACAAAACTGTTTGGGATTATGATATCATGAAACAGTTAAATTTGGTTGATGAATTTCTTAAAAAAGAATATCATGCCGGTTTTATGTATTCACCAGCAATGCTAACAAAAAGCATTAACAAAGCACTGAATGATGAAACCTCAGGCGAAGGTAAATTTCCAAATCAGGAAGATTATGAAGCTGTAAAAAAGCAATTAATTGAAAATAAAAAAAATAAAGACATTAAGCGTATCATTACAATTGATGGTAGGTATGCCCGTATTAATGGTAAAATATGTGACGTTGGAAGTATTATTGTTAACGAACAAAATAAACGTTTTAAGGAGTTCATTCAAAAAAATATAAACTCAAATGATATAGAAATAAAAATAACCGGCGCAGCACATTTGGTTGATAGAAATAATGAATATATGGTAAGTAACATGACTCAAGGTTTTTTATTTTCGATTATTGTTATTGCTTTACTTACTTATTTTTTACACCGTAGTTGGCGTATGGTGCTTGTATTTATTCTACCGAATTTTATTCCATTGTTAATTATTGCAGGTATAATGGGTTTTGCTGGTATCGAACTAAAAGCAGCCACTTCATTAGTATTTAGTATTGCTTTTGGTGTAGCCACCGATGATACCATTCATTTTATTTCTCGGTTAAAAATTGAATTAGGATACGGGAAATCATTAATTTATGCCTTTAAACGTACTTATTTTGAAACAGGAAAACCTATTGTTTTAACTACTTTTATTTTGATGGGTGGTTTTGTAAGTTTAATGGTCAGTGATTTTCAAAGCACTTTTTATTTTGGTTTCTTAATTTGTATCACTATCATTATTGCAGTAATAGCTGATTTTTTTCTGCTACCCGTATTGCTGTTTTGGTTATTAGGTAATAAGAAAAAAAAATAATCTTATGCATATTACATTAAGACCTTGGCATATAAATGATTTAGAGAATTTGGTTAGAATTGCAAATAACCGAAATATTTCAAAATATATGGCCGATGTATTTCCGCATCCTTATACTTTAGAAACAGGAAAAGCGTTTATTGAATTTGCGACAACAAATCTTAATTCGAAAATTTTCGCAATAGAATTAAATCATCAGGTTATTGGAAGTATTGGTTTGCATGTGCAAGCTGATATTTTAAAAAAGAATGCTGAATTAGGTTATTGGATTGGTGAAGAATATTGGGGAAAAGGAATTATGAAAATAGCTATTACAAAAATGGTGGATTATGGTTTTGCTCAGTTGGATATAGTAAGAATTTTTGCCAGAATTTATGGAACCAATATTCCGTCACAAAAAGTTATTGAAAAATCACATTTTAAATTAGAAGCAAAATTCGAAAAAACAATTTTCAAGAATAATGAATTTTTGGATGAATTGATTTATGCGATAAGAAAGTGAAAAAGAGAACACAGATCGCACTGATTTGTATGATAGTTTATGTTTTTTTAAATATTTCATAGCTTAATAAAAAAATACGATGAAAAAAATAGGTTTAATTACATCAGGTGGAGATGCGCCAGGCATGAATGCTTGCATAAGAGCGGTTGTAAGAACGGCTCGCACCGAACAAATAGAAGTTATTGGTTTTTATAGAGGTTATGAAGGATTGATTGATAATGACTTCATTCAATTAACTAAAAGCACGGTATCAAATATTATTCATCGTGGTGGCACGGTTTTAAAAACTGCTCGCAGCGCCCGTTTTATGACTCAAAAAGGGATGCAAATGGCTGTAGAAAGTTTACAAAAACATGCCTTAGATGGATTTATTGTAATTGGTGGAGATGGCAGTTTTAAAGGCGCTTTAGAATTAAGCAAGCAGCACACTATAAAAACGATTGGATGCCCTGGAACAATTGATAATGATTTAATTGGTACTGATTACACCATTGGTTATGATACAGCTATTAACACAGTAACTGAAGCTATTGATAAAATTCGAGATACTGCCGAAAGTCATGATCGTATTTTTGTTGTTGAGGTTATGGGAAGAGACGCCGGTTTAATTGCCTTAAGAAGTGCCATTGCTTGCGGTGCGGAAGCTATATTAATACCTGAACGTAAAAATGATTTAGCGTTGTTAATGGAAAAGAAAAAATCGTGGAGAAAAACTAAAAAAAGCAGAATTATTATTGTTGCCGAGGGTGATGAAAATGGCGGTGCATTTGGTATAGGAAACTTACTTAAAAAAGAATGGCCTGAGTTTGATATCAGAATATCTATTTTAGGACACATACAACGCGGTGGAAACCCAACATGTATGGAACGTGTAAATGCAAGCTTAATGGGTTATTATGCAGTAAAAGCATTGCAAAACGGACGCACAAACGAAATGATTGGAATTGTAAACAAACAAGTTTGCTACACGCCTTTTCAGGATGCTGTTAAACATATTGAAGAATTGAATCCGGATATGTTACAAATTTTAGATATTTTATCGGCTTAATATTTCTAATTATTAATTCATGAAAAAATCTATTTTATATTCTTTGTTTTTTGCTTTCATCCTAGCAAATTTTTTATTCGCACAAAGGGATAAAGTTGAAGTTGATCCATTATTTGCTAGTGCTTTCAAAAAATATGAAGATAAAGATTATGCTGGTTCTTATATGGATTATTCTGCTTACCTTTTGAAAAAACCGAGTGATGGTTCGGCTATGTATAATAGAGGTTTATGTGCGTATGAATTAAAAGATTACAAAGACGGAATAATAAATTTTAGCAAAAGTATTTCCTTTGGAAGAAGAAAAGCAGACGTCTTTTATAGCAGAGGTTTGTGTAATTATAAACTTAGTAATTATGCTATTGCAATTGCCGACTTTGATACAGCCATCTCCATTAAATTAAATTACACAAAAGCATTAACTTATAAAGGTGCATGTTTAAATGAACTCAAAAAATATAATGAGGCGCTAGAGATATTAAACCAAGCTGTAGAATCGGATTTAAATTATGAAAGTTCATATTATTTTAGAGCTATTACCTATTACTATTTAAAAAATTTTGAAATGGGCTTAGCTGATTGCAATACTTCCCTTTCAATAAAAACATATTATGAAACCTATTTTTGGCGAGGCTTACATTATTTAAATTTAAAACGTTATTTAGAATCTATTACAGATTATGATACGGTGATTCAACATAATCCAAAGTATGCTAAAGCATATTATAATAGAGCAATTGCATATTTCGATTTAAAAAATTATTCAAACGCACTTGCAGATAACAATATGGCAATCGAATTAGACCCTGCAAAACCTGAAGCCTATTATAATAGGGCTTTGGTAAAATATGAGTTGGGAAAATATAAGGAAGCTGAGCCTGACTTTAACGCAACTATTGATTTAAAATTAAATGACGCCAAACATTTTTTATGGCGAGGTGTAAATTATTATTATCAAAAA
>JBILOV010000178.1:0-5000 GCA_044374335.1 Bacteroidia bacterium
AAAACTGTTCTACGGCTATGCGTAGAATCATCTTTACTTCTGTTAATGATTGGCTCAACATACGTTCTTAATGCTTTAGCTTTAGCTAAAGTTGTAAAAATACGCTTGTGTTCTATTAAAGAACAAGCCATATTACTCATTAATGCTTTACGGTGTGAAGCTGTTCTCCCTAAATTATTTATTTTGTCTCCGTGTCTCATTGTGTTTTTTAGTTTTGAAAGTTTGAAAGTTTAAAGGTTTTAACAGTTCTCGGCATCTAACCTTTTAAACTTTCAAACCTCCTTATTCTTTTAAACTACATTTTAATCTTTATCTAATTTATATTTTACTACGTTCATTCCAAATTGTAAACCTTTTGTTGATACAAGATCTTCAAGCTCAGTTAAAGATTTTTTACCAAAATTACGGAATTTTAAAAGGTCATTTTTATTGAACGAAACTAGTTCTCCTAACGTTTCAACATCTGCCGCTTTTAAGCAATTTAATGCGCGTACAGATAAATCCATGTCCACCAATTTAGTTTTTAATAATTGACGCATGTGTAATGATGTTTCATCAAATTCTTCTTCAGATTTTTTCTCTTCAGAATCCAATGTAATTTTCTCATCAGAAAACAACATAAAATGGTGAATTAAAATTTTAGCTGCTTCTTTCAGAGCTTCTTTCGGATGAATAGATCCATCAGAAACGATATCTAAAATTAATTTTTCATAATCCGTTTTTTGTTCAACACGGTAGTTTTCAATCGTGTATTTCACATTTTTTATCGGAGTATAGATAGAATCAATAAAAATTGTTCCTTGTGGCGCAGAGTTAGTTTTATTCTCTTCCGCAGGAACGTATCCACGACCTTTATCAATTGTTAATTCGATTTTCAATTTAACACTAGTTTCGCAATTAAAAATCACTAAATCAGGGTTTAATATTTGAAAACCATTAGCAAATTTACCAATTTCACCAGCAGTAAATTTTTCGTTTCCAGCAAAGTGAATAACGATTTTTTCTACATCATGATTATCTAATTGTTTTTTAAAACGAACTTGTTTTAAGTTTAATATAATTTCAGTAACATCTTCAACAACACCTTTAATAGTTGAAAATTCGTGATCTACTCCTTCAATTCTAACGCTAGTAATTGCGTGACCTTCTAAAGAAGATAATAAAATACGACGTAAAGAGTTACCTATAGTTATACCGAATCCTGGTTCTAAAGGACGGAATTCAAATTGTCCTTCAGTTTCGGTAGAGTTAATCATAACAACCTTGTCTGGTTTTACGAAATTTAATATTGCCATTTTATTAATTTATATAGGTTAAAAAAAAATGCTAGTTTCTATTATTTAGAGTACAACTCGACGATTAGCTGCTCTTTAATATTTTCAGGAATTTGAGAACGCTCAGGAACTGAAATAAATTTACCTGTAAAGCTTGTTTTGTCAAAATCTAACCAAGAATACTTATTTACTGAACCTGATAAAGAATGAGTGATAGCTTCTAAAGATTGAGATTTCTCCCTAACACCAACAACATCACCAGCCTTTAATGTATAAGAAGCAATATCAACAACATTACCATTAACAGTGATATGAGCATGATTAACTAATTGACGAGATGCACGACGAGATGGTGCTATACCTAAACGGTAAACAACATTATCTAAACGAGATTCGATTAATTGTAATAATACTTCACCTGTAATTCCATGCGCACGAGCTGCTCTATCAAACGTTTTAGCAAACTGTTTTTCTAAGATACCGTAAGTATATTTAGCTTTTTGTTTCTCCATTAATTGAATAGCATACTCGGATTTTTTACCTTTTTTCTTTGTATTACCATGTTGCCCAGGAGGGTAGTTTTTTTTCTCTAATGCTTTATCCGGACCAAAAATTGGCTCTCTGAATTTTCTTGCAATCTTAGATTTAGGACCTGTATATCTTGCCATTTCTATATATTAATTTCTGTTATTACTTTTTTTATTTACTATCAGCCTAATTGAAGTTGATTAACAACGACGTTTTTTAGGGGGACGACAACCATTGTGAGGCATAGGAGTTATATCAATTATTTCAGTTACTTCAATACCTGAAGTTGAAATAGTTCTGATAGCAGATTCTCTACCTGCACCTGGTCCTTTTACATATACTTTTACTTTACGTAAACCTAAGTCAGCCGCTACTTTAGCGCAATCTGCTGCAGCTAATTGTGCTGCATAAGGTGTATTTTTCTTAGAACCACGGAATCCCATTTTACCAGCACTAGACCAAGAAATAACTTGTCCAGCAGAGTTAGTTAAAGAGATAATGATGTTATTAAACGTAGCGTTTAAGTGAGCTTCTCCAACTGCTTCTACCTTTACTACTCTTTTCTTCGCGCTAGCTTTAGCTGCCGCTACTGATGATTGTTGTTTAGCCATTTTAATTAAATGCTTATTTTATTTATTACTTAGTAACTTTTTTCTTGTTTGCAACGGTTTTACGTTTTCCTTTACGGATACGAGCGTTGGTTTTAGTACGTTGTCCACGAACTGGTAAACCATTACGGTGACGAATACCACGATAAGATCCAATATCAGTTAAACGTTTGATATTTAAAGCAACTTCTGAACGAAGTCCACCTTCTACTTTAAAATTGTCGTTAACAATTTTACGAATAGCGTTTTGCTCATCATCATTCCACTCATTAACTTTTTTATTAAAGTCAATACCAGCTTCAGTTAAAATACGTTGAGCTCTGCTACGTCCAATACCAAAAATGTAGGTTAATCCTATTTCTCCTCTTTTATTTTTTGGTAAATCTATACCTGCAATACGTGCCATTATTTATATACTTGGTTTTAAAAGTTCGCGAAAATACGCAATTATTTTTGTCTTTGTTTAAACTTTGGGTTTTTTTTATTGATTATGTATAACTTTCCTTTACGACGAACCATTATACAATCAACGCTTCTCTTTTTGATGGATGCTCTAACTTTCATTTCCTTTGGTTTTATTATTATTCTTAATTACTTGTATCTGTATGTTATTCTTCCTTTTGATAAATCATAAGGGCTCATTTCTAATTTAACTTTATCACCAGTTAATATTTTAATATAGTGCATTCTCATTTTTCCTGAGATGTGAGCTATTAAAGTATGACCATTTTCAAGTTCTACCCTAAACATGGCGTTACTCAACGATTCGAGAATCACACCATCTAACTCAATATTTGCTTGCTTTGCCATATTAAGCTTGTTGGATTGACATTTGATTATTACTACGACCTTTAATTCTTCCGTTTTTCATTAAGCCATCATAATGACGATTTAGCAAATATGTTTCAATTTGTTGTAAAGTATCTAATACTACACCAACTAAAATTAATAATGATGTTCCTCCAAAGAAATCCGCAAAAGAGCTATTGATACCCAATTTAATAGCAATCGAAGGTAAGATAGCCACAAATGCCAGGAAAATAGAACCTGGTAAAGTAATACGAGACATTACCTGGTCAATAAATTCTGCGGTACTTTTTCCTGGTTTTACACCTGGAACAAAACCTCCATTACGTTTCATATCATCTGCTAATTGATTTGGATTAATCATAATTGCAGTATAAAAGTATGTAAAGGCTATAATTAAAGTTGCAAAAATAAAGTTATACCAAAAGCCATATCTATCAGCAAATACGCCACCAGTACCACCAGAGAAGCCTGAAACAGCTGCTGGAATAAACATAATAGCTTGGGCAAAAATAATTGGCATAACTCCTGCAGCATTTACTTTTAGTGGTAAATATTGACGAACTCCTCCAATTTGTTTATCACCAACAATTTTTTTTGCGTATTGTACTGGAATTCTTCGAGTTCCTTGTACCAACAAGATACAACTTACAATTATGAATAATAAGAATACAATTTCGAGTAAGAACATAATTAAACCTCCACCAGCACTTTGTAAACGTGAACCGAATTCAGAAGTAATTGCAAAAGGTAAACGAGATATTATACCAATCATAATTAAGATTGAAATACCATTACCAATTCCTTTGTCAGTAATTCTTTCACCTAACCACATAATAAACATCGTACCAGCTACTAAAATAATAGTAGATTGAATACCAAACCATGTTGGATCAATTCCTACAACACCTGGTTTTGTGTAAACCTGAGCTGCTAAATAACCTGGAGCTTGAACCGCAGTAACAGCAACTGTTAAGAAACGTGTGTATTGGTTAATTTTTTTACGTCCACTTTCTCCTTCTTTTTGCATTTTCTGGAAATAGGGAACCGCCATTCCTAATAATTGAATAATGATGGAAGCCGTAATATATGGCATAATACCTAAACCAAAGATAGATGCTCTTGAAAAAGCTCCACCTGCAAAGGCATTAATTAGGGCAATAATACCACCATCATTTGCAGAATTCTCGTTTGCTAAAGCCAGTACTTCAGTGTTAATACCTGGCAATACAACATAAGAACCCAAACGATAGATGAGAATAAGGCCAAGGGTAGTTAATATCCTTTGCTTTAACTCTTCTATCTTCCAAATGTTTTGGAAGGTTTCTATAAAACGTTTCATATATTAATTTAAATTTCTACTAATTATAATTCAGTTGCTACTCCACCTTTGGATTCAATAGCTGCTTTAGCTGTTGCTGTAAATGCGTGAACTGTAATAGTTACCTTTGATTTTAATTCACCTCTGCCCATAATTTTAATTAAACTATTTTTAGAAGCGACACCATTAGCAATTAATACATCTCTAGTGATTTCTGTAATATTTTTAGTATCAACAATTTTTTGTATAACATCTAAGTTTACACCAGTATGATTAACGCGGTTAATATTTTTGAAACCAAATTTAGGTACACGACGTTGTAATGGCATTTGGCCACCTTCAAAACCACGTTTCTTTTTATTACCAGAACGGGATTGAGCACCCTTATGTCCTTGTGTAGCTGTACCGCCACCGCCAGAACCTTGCCCACGACCTCTTCTAAAGTTATTTTTTACTGAACCT
>JBILOV010000027.1:0-15771 GCA_044374335.1 Bacteroidia bacterium
GTTGGACGAGATACGTTAATAACACCGTCTTCTAATTTTACTATGATATCAGCATCAATTGTTTCTGATAATGACCCTAATTTACCTTTAACTGAAACTTTTGTTCCAGTGATGTTTACTTCTACACCTGCAGGCACTGTGATTGGTAATTTTCCTATACGTGACATGTTTTTTCTCCTTCTAAATTATGAAATGTAACATAAAACTTCGCCACCAATATTTAATTTACGAGCTTCTTTATCTGTCATTACACCCTTAGATGTAGAGATAATAGCAACGCCTAATCCGTTTAATACTTTTGGCATAGTATCAACACCAGCATACTTACGTAAACCTGGTTTAGAAACTCTGTCTAAAGTGCGGATTGCTGATAATTTGTTGGTTGAATTATATTTCAAGGCTATTTTAATAGTTCCTTGTTTTTTTTCGTTTTCCTCAAACTTGTAGTTTAAGATGTAACCTTTTTCAAAAAGAATTTTTGTAATTTCTTTTTTTAGGTTTGATGCCGGAATCTCAACGATTCTGTGATTGGCACTGATTGCGTTTCTAACACGAGTTAGGTAATCTGATACTGTATCTGTCATTTTATTTGTTTTTATATGTTATCCCGCCTATCAGGATAATTATACATTAATACTCTTTTATTTAGAAGCTCGATTTGGTAACACCTGGTATTAAACCAAACAACACCATTTCACGGAACGTAACACGACTAATTCCAAAATCTCTCATGTAACCACGAGGTCGTCCAGTTAATTTGCAACGATTACGCATTCTCACTTTACATGAGTTTTTTGGTAATTTTTGCAAGCCCATTGAGTCACCTGCCTTTTTTAATTCTGCTCTTTTTGCTGCGTGTAAATCTACTAATCTTTTTCTTTTAGTATCGCGAGCGATCATGTTAGTTTTTGCCATCTTATTTTTTTTTCAGGACGTAAATATATTATTTCTTTTTGAAAGGAATACCAAATTCTGTTAATAATGCATGAGCTTCTTTATCAGTAGGTGCAGAAGTTACAAAAGTTATATCCATTCCTGATATTCTACTCACCTTATCAATGTCTATTTCTGGGAAAATGATTTGCTCAGTAACACCTAAAGTGTAGTTTCCACGACCATCAAACCCTTTATCATTAACTCCCTTGAAATCACGAATACGTGGTAAAGAGGAAGCAATTAAACGATCTAAAAATTCATACATTTTATCACCACGCAATGTTACACGAACACCAATAGCTACACCCTTACGTAATTTAAAGTTCGAAATATCCTTAGTTGAATATGTTGGGACTGCTTTTTGACCAGTAATTGTAGTCATTTCTTTTACGGCAGACTCAATCATTTTTTTATCAGAAACTGCATCACCAATACCTTGGTTAATACAAATTTTTTCCAATTTAGGCACTTGCATTACTGAAGTGTACTGAAATTGTTTTCTTAAATTGTCTACAATCTCTGCTTTATATCTGTCCTTTAATCTAGGAGAATAAGTTGCTGCCATTATTTAATTACTGCTTTAGTTTTTTTAGAAATACGCTCAATTTTGTTAGTAGTAGCATTCACAACGCGACCAATTCTAACAGTTTTACCACCTTCAACAAACATTAAGTTTGAAATATGGATTGTGCCTTCTTGTTTAACAATACCACCATTAGCGTTTTTAGCGCTAGGCTTGGTGTGCTTACTAATCATATTAACACCTTCAACGATTACTCTTTCGTTTTTTGTACTAATTGATATAATTTTACCTTCTTGGCCTCTGGATTCGCCAGATATTACTTTTACAGTATCGCCTTTTTTTAATTTTAATTTTGCCATTTCTTTCGCTATTATATATTAAAGCACTTCTGGTGCTAATGAAATGATTTTCATAAACGATTTATCACGTAATTCACGAGCAACTGGCCCAAAAATACGAGTTCCACGAATTTCATCACCTTGATTTAATAATACACATGCATTATCATCAAAGCGAATATAAGAACCATCAGCACGACGAATTTCTTTTTTAACTCTAACTACTACAGCTTTGTGCACTGTTCCTTTTTTAACGTTACCTGAAGGTAAAGCATGTTTAATTGTAACAACAATTTTATCTCCTACAGATGCGTAGCGTTTTTTTGTACCACCTAACACACGAATAACTAAAACCTCTTTCGCTCCGCTATTATCCGCTACTGCTAATCTTGACTCGTTTTGTACCATTTCTTCTTAACTTTTATAAGTATTATTTTACTTTCTCTAAAACCTCAACTAAACGCCAGTTTTTTGTTTTACTTAACGGACGTGTTTCGCTAATTTTTACTGTGTCTCCAATACTGCATTCATTTTTTTCATCATGAGCTACAAAAGTAGAAGTTTTATTAACGAACTTACCGTACTTTGGATGTTTTACTTTACGCATCACAGCCACAACAATGGATTTTTCCATTTTGTTACTTTTTACGATACCAACTTTTTCTTTTCTTAAATTTCTTTCTTCCATTGTTATTATTATTTAGAAGCTTTATTTCTTTTTGTTAATTCAGTACTCACTCGAGCAACTGATTTGCGGCTATCGCGGATTTTGATTGGATTTTCAAGTGGAGAAATTGAATGATTTAATTTTAATTTATTTAAAACATCTTTTTCTTCCTTTAACTTTCCTTGTAATTCTGCTGTTGACAAAGCAACTATATCTGTATTTTTCATTTTCTTATCCTAAAAATAATATTAAACTGTTACGTCTGCTACGTAATCTCTGCGCAACACAAACTTAGTAACTATTGGCAATTTCTGCGCTGCTAAACGTAACGCTTCTTTTGCTACATCTAAAGGCACACCTTCTGCCTCAAATAACATACGGCCTTTTTTTACAGGAGCAACCCAATATTCAGGAGCACCTTTACCTTTACCCATACGAACCTCTGCTGGTTTTTTAGTAATAGGTTTGTCAGGAAAAATACGAATCCACACTTGGCCTTCACGTTTCATAAAACGTGTAATTGCAATACGCGCTGCTTCTATTTGACGTGAAGTTACCCAACTTTCATCTAATGCTTTTATTCCAAATGAACCAAAGGCTAATTGATCACCACGCTTAGCGTTGCCTTTCATTTTCATTTTGTGCATTTTTCTATATTTCGTTCTTTTTGGCTGTATCATGATTTATTATATCTTTAACTAATACTTTATTCTATGAATATTATTACTATTTGTCGTTTCTTCTTTTGTCGTCTCTTTTAGGACCACGACCTGCAAATTTTGGAGTTGATGCAGGAGAACCTTTCTTTTCTTTATCTAATCCAAAATTTGGCGATAAATCACGCTTCCCATAAATTTCACCCTTGCAAATCCAAACCTTAACACCAATACGTCCATAAGTAGTATGAGCTTCTCCTACAGCATAGTCTATATCTGCGCGTAATGTTTGCAATGGAGTACGTCCTTCTTTGTATCCCTCAGATCTAGCCATCTCAGCACCACCTAAACGACCAGAAACTAATATTTTTATTCCTTCAGCACCCATACGCATAGTTGAAGCGATAGACATTTTTGCTGCTCTACGGAAAGAAATACGTCCTTCAATTTGACGAGCAATACTGTCTGCTACTAAACGTGCATCTAATTCTGGACGTTTAATTTCAAATATATTGATTTGAATTTCTTTCTTAGTTACTTTCTTTAATTCTTCTTTTAACTTATCAACTTCTTTACCCCCTTTTCCGATAATAATACCCGGACGTGCTGTATTGATCGTAACAGTAATTAATTTTAAGGTTCTTTCGATAACTATTTTAGAAATACTTCCTTTTGGTAAACGAACTTTTAAGTAGTTACGAATTTGATAATCTTCCACTAATTTGTCAGCATAGTCTCTTCCACCGTACCAGTTAGAGTCCCAACCTTTAACAATACCTAAACGTAAACCTATTGGATTTGCTTTTTGTCCCATTTCCTTATATTATTTTTTATCTTCTGATTTAGTAATTGCAGCTGCTTTTCTTTCAGCTTTTTTAGTACTAACAACTGCAGTACCTAATTCTAATGTTACGTGGTTAGAACGTTTTCTAATTCTGTATCCACGACCTTGCGGAGCCGTGCGTAAACGTTTTGCCATTAATGCGCTATCTACCATTAATGAAGTAACAAATAATGTGTTTTCTTCTGGACGAGTTCCTGTTTTCGCTTCATAATTAGCTATTGCAGATTTTAATAATTTTTCTAAACGTCCTGATGCTTCACGTGTATTAAATTTTAATACGTTTAATGCTTTATATGCTTCCATTCCTCTTACTAAATCCGCAACTTGGCGCATTTTACGAGGTGAAGTTGGGCAGCTATTTAATTTAGCAAAATAAGTACTCTTATTTGCTTCTTTGCGTGCCTCTGCTACTAATCTTTTTCTTTTACCCATGACTAAATTTCTTTATCAGCTGATTATTTCTTGTTATTACCTGAATGACCTTTGAATTGACGTGTTGCAGAAAATTCACCTAATTTATGACCTACCATATTTTCTGTACAATAAACTGGAATAAATTTATTTCCGTTATGAACAGCAAATGTATGCCCTACCATTTCAGGATAAATAACAGAACGACGAGCCCAAGTTTTTAGTACTATCTTTTTATTACTCTCATTCATTTGAGTAACTTTTTTCTCTAAGTTGTGGTCAATAAAAGGACCTTTTTTTAATGATCTTGCCATTGTTTATTTTTTAGTTTTGAAATTCGTTTTACAACGAACCATTAAACGTTAATTATTATTTACTTCTTTTTTTAATAATATGTTGATTAGAAGATTTCGCTTTGTAACGAGTTTTGTATCCTTTAGATGGAATACCGTTACGAGAACGAGATTGACCACCTGAAGCACGACCTTCACCTCCACCCATTGGATGATCAACAGGGTTCATTGCAACTGGACGTGTACGAGAACGACGACCTAACCAACGAGAACGACCAGCCTTACCAGAAATCTCTAAACTATGATCAGGATTAGATGTAGCTCCAATAGTAGCTTTACAAGTAACTAAAATCATACGAACTTCACTTGAAGGCATACGTAAAATTGCATACTTTCCATCACGAGCAGTTAATTGTGCGTAAGTTCCAGCACTACGTGCCATTGCTCCACCCTGCCCTGGACGTAATTCAATATTATGTATAACAGTTCCTAATGGAATATCAGATAAAAACATACAGTTTCCAACTTCAGGGGTTGCAGTTGCACCAGACATTACTTTTTTACCAACTTCTAAGCCCGCAGGAGCTAAAATATAACGTTTTTCACCATCTTTGTAATGAATTAAAGCAATACGAGAAGTACGGTTTGGATCATATTCTATTGATGCAACAGTTCCTTCGATACCATCTTTATTACGTTTGAAATCAATAATACGATATTGTTTTTTATGACCACCACCTATATTACGGATTGTCATTTTACCAGTATTATCACGTCCACCACTATTTTTAACCGAAGTTAATAAGCTTTTTTCAGGTGTACTTGTTGTGATGTCTGAGTTATCAGTTGCTATTTTGAAACGTTGACTTGGAGTTAACGGTCTGAATTTTTTTAATGCCATTTCTTTTACTTTTTATCAAATTAAATATTAGCGTAAAAATCAATTGCTTCGCCAGTCTTTAAAGTGACAAAAGCTCTTTTTGAACGGTTTACGCGGCCAACTGCAATACCACGGGTGGTGTTACGAGTTTTTACTTTACCTACGTATTGTTGAGTGTTAACAGATTCAACTTTTACACCGTACATTTTTTCAACTGCTTGTCTAATTTGTACTTTGTTGGCGCTTCTATCAACCACAAAACCATAGCGATTCAACTTCTCTGCCAAAGAAGTCATCTTTTCGGTGATGATTGGTTTAATTAATATTTCCATTTTATTTATTTAATAATGATTCTAATACTTTTACTGAACTTTCTAATAAAATTAACGATTCCGCATTAACGATATCGTAAGTGTTTAAATCAGAAGCTTTTACAACTTTTGCACCCGTTAAATTTCGGGACGACAAATATACATTATTATTTGAATCGCCCAACACTAATAATGTTTTTTTATCAGATAAGTTTAAATTTTTAATCAAATCAACATAACTACTAGTTTTTGGTGCTTCGAATGTAAAGTCTTCTAGCACAGTAATTGCGTTATCCTTTGCTTTATATGTTAAAGCTGATAAACGAGCAACTACTTTAGTTTTCTTATTTAATTTGAAAGAATAATCACGAGGACGAGGACCAAATGCACGACCACCACCAATAAACAAAGGGGATTTCATAGAACCCGCACGAGCTCCACCAGTTCCTTTTTGTTTTTTTAGCTTTTTAGTCGTTCTTGAAATCTCAGCACGCTCTTTTGATTTATGAGTTCCTTGACGTTGAGCAGCTAAATAGTGCTTAACATCTAAGTATATACTATGATCACTTGGTTCAACACCAAAAATCACATCTGCTAATTCTACTTTTTTAGCAGTCTTTTTTCCGCTTATGTTTAATACTTCTACTTGCATGATTACTTCTGAATTATAACGTAAGACCCTTTAGCACCTGGAATAGAACCTTTAACTAAGATAACATTCTTTTCTGCCATTATTTTCACAACTACTAGGTTTTGGATTTTTTTTCTGTCTCCACCCATTCTTCCAGCCATACGCATACCTTTAAATACACGAGAAGGATCTGAAGACGCTCCTAATGATCCTGGTGCTCTCTGACGATCATGCTGACCATGAGTTGAACCACCAACACCACCAAAACCGTGACGTTTAACTACACCTTGAAAACCTTTACCTTTAGATGTTCCAACGATATCAACGAAATCTCCCTCTGAAAAAATATCAAGAGTTACTGTATCACCTAAATTTTTTGTTTCCTCAAAAGAACGGAACTCAACTATTTTACGTTTCGGGGTAGTTTTTGCTAATTCAAAATGACCTTTCATAGCAGACGATGTGTGTTTTTCTTTCTTGTCATCGTAAGCTAACTGTAAAGCTGTGTAACCGTCTTTTTCATTGGTTTTTACTTGCGTAACAACGCAAGGACCTGCTTCTATAACTGTGCATGGCACATACTTGCCATTGGCATCGAAGAAACTAGTCATTCCTATTTTTTTACCAATAATTCCAGACATTTTACTTTTTGTTTTTTGTTATTTACTTATTTTATTTTTTTTGAGTACTAAGTTTCCTATAAAAACAGAGGGTTAAACTTTAATTTCAACTTCTACTCCACTAGGTAATTCTAATTTCATTAAAGCATCTACTGTCTTTGAAGAAGAACTATAAATATCTAATAAACGTTTGTAGGAACAAACTTGAAATTGCTCACGCGCTTTTTTATTAACGTGTGGTGAACGTAATACAGTGAAGATTCTTTTGTTCGTTGGTAATGGAATTGGACCATTAACTACAGCTCCCGTCATTTTCACAGTTTTTACGATTTTCTCAGCAGATTTATCTACTAAATTGTAATCGTAAGATTTTAATTTGATTCTAATTCTTTGGCTCATGTTATATTTATAATACGATTATACGTTTTCTTTTTTACCTTTTACTTTAGCAATTACATCAGCTGCAACGTTAGCAGGAGCATCAGCATAGTGCGAAAATTCCATTGTTGATGTTGCACGACCTGAGGTTAACGTACGTAATTGAGTTACATATCCAAACATTTCTGATAATGGAACTTTAGCTTTAATAACTTGAGAGTTATTTTTAGAATCCATTCCTTCAATCATACCACGACGTCTATTTAAATCTCCTACAACATCACCCATATTTTGCTCAGGAGTTAGTACCTCTATTTTCATGATAGGCTCCATTAATACCGGTTTACAACTAGTCAATGCTTCACGATATGCGGAACGCGCACAAATTTCAAAAGATAATGAATCTGAATCGACTGCATGGAATGAACCATCAATTAAACGAACTTTTAAATTATCTAAAGGATATCCAGCTAAAACTCCATTAACCATGGCTGCTTTAAATCCTTTTTCAACAGATGGGATAAATTCACGTGGAATAGAGCCTCCTGTTATTTCATTAACAAATTGCAAGTCAGATTTTGTTCTATCAAAGTCTGCATCAACAGGTCCTAATACTACTTTAATATCAGCAAATTTACCACGACCACCCGTTTGCTTCTTGTAAACTTCACGGTGTTCGTATGTTGCAGAAATTGCCTCTTTATATGATACTTGAGGTGCGCCTTGATTTACCTCTACTTTAAATTCACGTTTTAAACGATCCACAATAATTTCCAAATGTAACTCACCCATTCCAGAAATAATAGTTTGTCCAGAATCATCATCTGTATGAACACGGAACGTAGGATCTTCTTCAGCTAATTTATTTAATCCTACTCCTAAACGATCTAAATCACCTTGAGTTTTAGGCTCAATGGCAATACCAATTACTGGCTCAGGAAAATTCATAGCTTCCAATACGATTGGATTTTTTTCGTCACATAAAGTGTCTCCAGTACGAATATCCTTAAATCCAACAGCCGCACCAATATCACCAGCTTCTAAAAATTCAACTGGATTTTGTTTGTTTGCATGCATTTGAAAAATTCGAGAAATACGTTCTTTATTTCCAGAACGTGTGTTTAATACATAAGAACCTGCATCTAAACGACCGGAATATGCACGAAAGAAACACAAGCGACCAACAAAAGGATCTGTGGCAATCTTAAATGCTAATGCTGTAAAAGGATCTTTAACATCAGGCTTACGAGAAACTTCTAATCCTGTATCTGGATTTGTTCCTTTAGTTTCTTGCTTGTCTAGTGGAGAAGGCATCAATTCCATCACCAAATCCAACATAGTTTGAACACCTTTATTTTTAAATGATGAACCACAAACCATTGGAACAATCTTATTTGCAACGCAAGCTTTACGCAATGCATCTAAAACTTCTCTTTCAGTAATAGTATCTGGAGCGTCAAAAAACTTCTCCATAATTTTATCATCAAATTCAGAAACAGCTTCTAACATTTTCTCTCTCCACTCAGTAGCTTCTTCTAATAAATCTGCAGGAATTGGAACTTCTTTGAAAGTCATTCCTTTATCATGCTCATTCCAAACAATTCCACGAAAGTTAATTAAATCAACAACACCAATAAAATTTTCTTCAGATCCAATTGGAATTTGAAGAGGAACAGCGTTACCACCTAAAATTTCGCGAGTTTGAGCAACAACTTTTAAAAAGTCAGCTCCTTGACGATCCATTTTATTAACGAAACCTAAACGAGTAACATTATAGTTATCAGCTAAGCGCCAATTAGTTTCGGATTGAGGCTCAACACCATCAACAGCCGAAAATAAAAATACTAAACCATCTAATACACGCAATGAACGATTCACTTCAACTGTAAAATCAACGTGACCAGGAGTATCAATTATATTAATTTTATAGCTATTATCGCGGTACTTCCAAAAGCAAGTAGTTGCTGCGGAAGTGATAGTAATACCACGCTCTTGCTCTTGCGCCATCCAATCCATTGTAGCAGCTCCTTCATGAACCTCACCAATCTTGTGGTTAACACCAGTGTAGTAAAGAATACGCTCAGTTGTTGTTGTTTTACCAGCATCTATGTGCGCAGCGATACCTATATTTCTTGTATATCTTAAATCAGCCATTTCTTAGTTAGAATCTAAAGTGTGAGAATGCTTTGTTTGCTTCAGCCATTTTGTGAACATCTTCTTTCTTTTTGAAAGCCGCTCCTTCTTCTTTAGATGCAGAAACGATTTCGCCAGCTAATTTTTGAGCCATTGATTTTTCATTACGTTTACGAGCGTAAGTAATCATCCATTTAATAGCTAATGCTAATTTTCTTTCAGGACGAACCTCTGAAGGAATTTGGAAAGTTGCTCCACCAACACGACGAGAACGAACCTCAACTTGTGGCGTCACATTTGCTAATCCTTTTTTAAACACTTCTAAACCATCTTCGTTTGTACGTTTGGCAACTATTTCCAAACATTCATGGAAAATAGTAGATGCAGTATTTTTTTTACCACTGTACATTAAACTGTTTAAAAAACGTGTTACCAATATATCGTTATATATTGGATCTGGTAATAAAATTCTTTTTTTAGCGGTTGACTTCCTCATTGTGTAAAATCTACTTAATTTTTATAATTATTTTTTCTTAGCACCTTTTGCTGGAGCTGCTACAGCACCTGCTTTAGGACGCTTAGTTCCGTATTTTGAACGTTGTTGCTTTCTTCCTTCAACTCCCGCAGTATCCAAAGATCCACGAACGATGTGATAACGTACACCTGGTAAATCTTTAACACGACCACCACGTACTAATACGATACTGTGTTCTTGCAAGTTATGACCTTCTCCAGGAATATAAGCAATAATCTCTTGCTTATTCGTTAAACGCACCTTCGCTACCTTACGCATAGCTGAGTTAGGTTTTTTAGGGGTTGTTGTGTACACACGTGTACAAACACCACGGCGTTGTGGACATGAATCCAAAGCGGCCGATTTACTTTTGTTAGGAGCTTTAAAGCGTCCTTTTCTTACTAGTTGCTGTATAGTTGGCATGTTAACCTTATTGTGTTGCTTGTTTTTACTGTTAATTTAGTAACCTCATGTTTTTGAGGACGGCAAAGATATAATTATTTTTTTCATCAACAAAAAAATTGTTGAAAAATATTAAATTTTATTTTATTTTATTTGTATAGATAGCTTAAATGCACTTCTTATTGGATTATTGCACTTAAATTTAAAGCACAATTATACTTTTTGTTTTTGATAAAAACTGTTTTTCTTAACTAATCAATGAAATTTGCTGTTTACTAATTGATTTAAAGTTAAAAAATTAAATCTATAATAATTTTTTGCTGTAAAAATTCTAGAATTCTCTGAATTTAATCCACCTCCAACCAAAATTATAATATTTGTCGTTTACTAATTTCTCTATCGCATTTTTGTAAAATTAAAATCCTCTTAAGAGATTTCTTAAGAGGATTTTAAAAATTAATTATAAGTGTAAAATTATTTTACTTCTTCGTAATCAACATCAGTTACACTTTCAGATTTGTTACCTTCAGGGTTCGCATTTGCTTGTGCACCACCTGCATTTGCAGCTCCTTGATCATTCATTGCCGCATGCATTTCAGTTGAAGCAGCTTCCCATGCAGCATTTAATGAAGTCATTGCTGAATCAATACCTGCAATGTCTCTTGAATCATGAGCAGCTTTTAACTCTGTTAATGAACTTTCAATGGCAGCTTTTTTTTCTGCAGGAATTTTATCGCCAAATTCTTTTAATTGTTTTTCAGATTGGAAAATTAATCCGTCAGCACCATTAATTTTATCAGCTTCATCTTTTGCTTTTTTATCAGCATCAGCATTTACTTCAGCTTCATGTTTCATTTTCTCAATTTCTTCTTTGCTTAATCCAGAAGAAGCTTCGATACGAATGTTTTGAGCTTTACCAGTTGCTTTATCTTTAGCAGAAACAGATAATATTCCATTTGCATCAATATCAAAGGTTACTTCAATTTGAGGCACGCCGCGTGGAGCTGGCATAATACCATCTAAGTTAAATTGACCAATGGTGCGGTTGTCTTTTGCCATTGGGCGCTCACCTTGTAAAACATGTAATTGTACACTTGGCTGGCTATCACTAGCCGTAGAGAAAGTTTCTGTTTTTTTAGACGGAATTGTTGTATTAGATTCAATCAATTTAGTAAATACTCCTCCATAAGTTTCGATACCTAATGATAAAGGAGTTACATCTAATAATAATACATCTTTTACTTCTCCTGTTAATACACCACCTTGAATTGCAGCACCTAAAGCTACAACTTCATCAGGGTTAACTCCTTTACTTGGCGCTTTACCGAAGAATTTTTCAACAGCTGATTGTATTGCTGGAATACGTGTTGAACCACCAACTAAAATAATTTCATCAATATCAGAAGTTGATAAACCTGCATTTTTTAATGCTGATTTACAAGGATCAATAGTTCTTTTAATTAAACTATCTGCCATTTGCTCAAACTTAGCACGTGTTAACGATTTAACTAAATGTTTAGGAATGCCGTTAACTGGCATAATATAAGGCAAGTTAATTTCAGAAGTTGTAGTACTTGACAATTCAATTTTAGCCTTTTCAGCAGCTTCTTTTAAGCGTTGTAAAGCCATTGGGTCTTTACGTAAATCAATTCCTTCTTCTTTATTAAATTCGTCAGCTAACCAATCGATAATTAATTGATCAAAATCATCACCACCTAAGTGTGTATCACCATCAGTTGATTTCACTTCAAATACACCATCTCCTAATTCTAAAACTGAAACATCATGTGTTCCACCACCACAGTCAAAAACAACAATTTTCATATCCTTGCCTTTTTTGTCCATACCATAAGCAAGGGCAGCAGCAGTTGGTTCGTTTATAATACGTTTTACTTTTAAACCAGCAATTTCGCCCGCTTCTTTTGTAGCCTGACGCTGTGCATCGTTAAAATATGCTGGAACTGTAATAACAGCTTCAGTAACTTCTGTACCTAAAAAATCTTCAGCTGTTTTTTTCATTTTTTGTAAAATGATAGCCGAAATCTCTTGTGCAGAGTAGTTTCTCTCATCAATAACAACTCTAGGTGTGTTGTTATCTCCTTTAACTACTTTATATGTCATACGTGAAATCTCTTTGTGAGCTTCATCATATGAACTTCCCATAAAACGTTTTATTGAAGAAATCGTTTTTGTTGGGTTAGTAATTGCTTGTCTTTTTGCAGGATCACCTACTTTACGCTCTCCACCTTCAACAAATGCTACTACAGATGGAGTTGTTCTTTTTCCTTCGTTATTTGCAATAACAACAGCTTCATTTCCTTCCATAACCGCAACGCAGCTATTGGTTGTTCCTAAATCTATTCCTATAATTTTTCCCATGATCTATGTTTTTTTAATTGTTTTTTTTATTAATACGGAATACATTTGGCAATGTTTATGCCAATTGTAATTGGTCCCATAATTATGACATGCTGACACAATCATAAAAAAACCGCCTAAAATTTGTCATTTATAGGCGGTTAATATTGATAGTTTGGCAGAATTTTAAGGGCAGGTTATACCAGTACTCTTAAGAAATAAATATTGTACAGTATTCGGATTGCAAGCAATAGCATCAATAAATTCATTATCCAAATCATGGGATATTATTGAACGAGAAGTTGAGGAAAATATACCTACCCCACCGGTAATATTAGTATATGATGGTTTATCTTGAGCAATAGTATTTGAAGGTTGATTTACTTGTAAAAATATATCTAGTGATTCAGCTCCTGCGGTAATAATATATTCCATGTAGGATGACGTTCTACTGGTTACGTTTGCAGAAGACTTTTTTGACATTTCAGAACCAAGATTTGTATAAAAATCATTTACTAAAAACGAAACTTCCATTTCTTCTCCACCAACTAAGGTTAGAGATTTTTGAGTGATGAAATTATAATCTACATACTGAGGAATACTTCCAGAAGGTGTATTATCAATATAATGAAAACGCATTATGACGTTATATAATTTAGCATTAACAACAGATTTAAATTTAATTTTTGGATATGAAGTTAAAACAACATATTTGATGAGATTATTGGCCTGAGCTGGATAAGCTAAAAAATTATAGTAACCATGCATTGGGTATATAGTTGGATGATAAACAAAAGGCAAAACGCCATATGATTTTACACTATCAACAACTACATTTTGAGAGGAAAAAACGACTCCTGTATTATTATTGGTAATGGTTAATTTGTATTCACCTGTTGAATATAATTTATCTGTAGTTTGCCATATGCGTTGTTGAGTGCTAAAATTACCACCAGCAGTAGTAACAACTGTTTCCGTTAATACAATTTCTTTTTTAGTTGCATTGCCAATAGTTGTTAATGTTGGCGTGCTTGAACCTGCCATAAAACGCTGCAATGTTACTTTTAATTCACCTGGTCCATAATTAATGGTATTATTATCTTGTCCAGCAATTAATGCATCTCCATCAGATAAGTAAACTTTATTAATTCTAATGTTTTGAACCGCTTCATTAGGGTTTAAAATTCCGTAAACAGAAACTGATTCTTTACCTGGAGCTAATACATCAAGGTCATTTTTACATGAAGTGAAACTGAAAGCTACTATAAAAGTAAGTGATATATATGATATTATTTTACATGATATTAACCACATAGGCACATAGTTAAGATAGAATAATAAGAATTTTATAGTAAAGATAGGTGAAGCGAGGCTTCATAAGTATGTTAAACTGTTAATTTTTGGCATTACTTAACTACATAAAACCTATGTTTCTATGTGGTTAAAATGAATATATTTGGATAATTAAACATTAAATTATGTCGGTTCATAAAGAAGTAAAAAAAGTTACAACACACCAATTGCATGAAATGAAACGCCGTGGCGAAAAAATAGCCATGCTTACAGCCTATGATTATACCATGGCAAAAATTATTGATCATGCTGGCATTGATGTGATATTAGTTGGTGACAGCGCAAGTAATGTAATGGCCGGACACGAAACAACCTTACCAATTACTTTAGATCAAATGATTTATCATGCATCTTCGGTAATCAGAGCAATTGATAGAGCTTTAGTGGTTGTAGATTTACCTTTTGGTTCGTATCAAGGAAATTCAAAAGAAGCCTTGACATCCGCCATAAAAATAATGAAGGAAAGTGGAGCGCACGCGGTTAAATTGGAAGGCGGAAGAGAAATAAAAGATTCTATAGAACGTATTTTATCTGCAGGTATTCCGGTTATGGGTCATTTAGGTTTAACCCCACAATCTATATACAAATTTGGAACGTATACGGTTAGAGCTAAAGAAGAAGAAGAAGCTCAACGATTAATAAATGACGCAAAGATATTAGAGGAATCAGGTTGTTTTGCTTTGGTAGTGGAAAAAATTCCGGCAAAATTAGCGGCTAAGGTTTCAAATAGTATTTCAATTCCTGTTATAGGAATTGGTGCTGGTGGCGGAGTGGATGGTCAGGTTTTAGTCACTCATGATATGTTAGGCATGACACATGAATTTAGTCCTCGCTTTTTAAGAAGGTATTTGAGTTTGTATGAAAGTATGACAGGTGCTTTTCAGCAATATATTAAGGATGTGAAAAATAAAGATTTTCCAAACGAATCAGAACAGTATTAAAGCTTAACCGCAGAGAACGCAGAGTCTTTTCGCGAAGAACCCTGAGAAAAATATATAAAGCATTACTCTGTGCACTTTGCGAGAACACTTTGCCTCTTTGCGGTTAAACACCCTTAACCAATAGCCTCATTTAAATTAGGCATTTTACCAAAGCTAACAATAGCTCTAACATGAGATTTTAATGCTGTCCAAAATGTAGGATTTTCTAAATAAGGTACTCCAAATTCTTCGGCTGTAGCTTTTACAATTTCAGATACTGCGGGATAATGCACATGGCAAATAGTAGGAAATAAATGATGCTCCACCTGAAAATTTAAACCGCCAACATACCAGGAAATCCATTTGCTTTTTCGAGAAAAATTTACAGTCGTATTCATTTGATGAACCGCCCAATTGTTTTCGATGGTATAATCAACATTTGGTAATGGATGCGAAGTTCCTTCAACTGTATGTGCTAATTGAAAAACAACAGTTAATACAACTCCTGAAATAAATTGCATTAATAAGTATCCCCATAAAATTTGTATAAAAGGAATATGAAAAACAAAAACAGGAAGCGCAAACATAACTGCCCAATAAAAT
>JBILOV010000135.1:0-6465 GCA_044374335.1 Bacteroidia bacterium
TTTTGTAATTTCAAATTCCTTATCATTAACTAGATTCGAAAGATTTGAAACTGCTAATCTTATTTCATCTGCTTTTAAATTAGAATTTTCTAACTTTTTTGTCAAACTTGCAGCCTTTTGCTTGTTTTTATTTAACAAATCATAAATCACCTGAATGTCATTAATAATTTGATCTTTATTTGATTTTTTAAATTCAACGCTTTCTGATTTAGTTGAAATAATCTTTTGTTTTTCTTTTATTTCATTCAAATTATTTTGGATTTCATTAAAAGATGCAATAAACTCATTCATTGCAATTTCTTTGTTATTTAAAAGTTCCTCCTTAACTGATAATTCATTTTTTATATTTTGATTAACTGTAGAAAGGCTATCCGCCAAAGCTGTTTGTTTATTTCCACCTTGTGTGCATGCAAAAAAAGCGGGAATTAAAGCTAAAATTAAATACTTTTTCATGTTTTTTGTTTTTCTATAATGGTTTATATTTTAAACAAAAGTATGGTAGTGAATCGATGAACTAACATGATACGCATCATTCTAACTATTTTATATATCACATCCAATAATGCACTAAATAAAATTTTATTACTGCTAATCCCATTTTATTAAAAAATGATTAAATTGTTCCTGATTTAATTTTATAAAATTATAAGTTACTATGATCAAGATTTTTACTTTCTCAATAGTTGCATTGCTTTCGTTAAATGCATTTTCACAAAAGAAAACTCCAAATAAAGATTCATCCCTTTTCAGTTCATCAACTATAGGTGGGTTAAATTTCAGATTGGTCGGCCCGGCTTTAACATCAGGACGAATAGCAGACATTGCCATTCATCCTAATAATCATAACATATGGTATGTTGCAGCTGCATCCGGTGGTGTATGGAAAACGACAAATCATGGTACAACTTTCAATCCTATTTTTGACAACTATGGATCGTTCTCTATCGGTTGCATAAAAATTGCACCTTCAAATGCAAATACGATTTGGGTTGGTACAGGCGAAAATAATAATCAACGTTCTGTTGCATATGGTGATGGTGTTTATAAATCAATGGATGGAGGAAAAAGTTTTAGTAATATGGGACTAAAATCATCTGAGCACATTGGTAATATAATCATACATCCAACTGATGAAAACATAATTTGGGTTGCTGCATACGGACCAGTTTGGAGTTCTGGTGGCGAGCGTGGTGTATACAAATCAATAGATGGCGGAAAAAATTGGGAAAGAACACTTTTTATTTCAAATGAAACAGGAGTTTCAGATATTGCAATAGATCCAAAAAATCCAAACATATTATATGCGGCTTCGCATCAGCGCCGCAGACATGAATTCACTTACATTGGTGGCGGACCAGAATCTAACTTTTATAAGTCGATTGACGGTGGGAAAACATGGAGCGAAAGTAATACAGGTTTACCAAAAGGTGAAATGGGAAGAATTGGAATTTCAGTTTCTCCCGTTGATGAAAATTATGTTTACGCTATAGTTGAAGGTAAAGCTGATAAAGGTGGGTTTTATCAATCAACTAATAAAGGCGTTAACTGGACAAAGATGTCGGGATATAATACAAGTGGAAATTACTATCAAGAAATTATTTGTGATAATACCAATCGCGATAAAGTTTTTGCAATGGATACTTGGTTGCATCATACCACGGATGGGGGAAAAACATTTGTAACAACTGGCGAAGAATTAAAACATGTTGACAACCATTGCATTTGGATTGATCCAACAAATGAAGAACATTGGCTTGTTGGTTGCGACGGAGGAATTTATGAAACATATAATCATGCTAAGGATTGGAAATATTATGACAATCTGCCCATTATTCAATTTTATAAAGTAACAACAGATAATGCTCAGCCTTTTTATAACATATATGGTGGCACTCAAGATAATAATTCAATGGGAGGACCATCTGCAAGTATTAATAATGCCGGGATTTTAAATTCAGATTGGTACATAACCTGCGGTGGCGATGGATTTGAATCTGCTATTGATCCTTTAAATCCAAACATTGTTTTTTCACAATCTCAGTATGGTGGTTTAGTGCGTTATGATAAAATCACAGGCGAAAAAATTTCAATTCAACCATTGCCAGGAAAAGGTGAAGCTGGTTACAGATGGAATTGGGACGCGCCTTTATTGGTTTCACCTCATGATAACAAAACTTTATATTTTGCAGCTAATAAAGTGTTTAAAACTGCAAATTATGGTGATGACTGGACAGCAATTTCGCCAGACTTAACTCAGCAAATTGATCGCAACAAAATTAAAGTGATGGGACAAGTTTGGTCAATTGATGCCGTTATGAAAAATCAATCCACTACCATCTATGGAAACATTGTTGCCTTAGATGAATCACCAAAGAAAAAAGGATTATTGTATGCTGGTACTGATGATGGATTAATTCAGGTTTCAGAAAATACCGGCGAAACTTGGAATAAGATTGAAACATTTATAGGTGTTCCAAAAAATACAAGAGTAAATATGATTACAGCATCTTTATTTAATGAAAATGAAGTTTTTGCCATATTTAATAATCATAGAGCTGGCGATTTTAAACCATATATTTTAAAGAGTATGGATAAAGGAAAAACATGGACTAGCATTGCTGGGAATTTACCTGCAAGAGGTTCCGTTTATTGTGTAAAGCAAGATTTTGTAGATCCTAATCTCTTATTTGTTGGAACTGAATTTGGCGCCTACTTTACAAATGATGGCGGAAAAATATGGACCAAATTAAATGGACTGCCTACCATTGCAGTTTATGACTTAGACATTCAGCAACGCGAATCAGATTTGGTGGCAGCAACATTTGGAAGAGGCTTTTATGTTTTAGATAATTATACACCATTACGAAATTTGAAAAAACAAAACCTTGACCAAAAAGCATTTTTATTTCCAATTAAAGATGCATTGCTTTACGTGCCATCTGCACCATTAGGTTTAACAGGAACTGGTTCACAAGGAGCTGATTTATGGGCAGCATCTAATCCTGTTTTTGGTGCAACTTTTTCGTTGTTTTTGAAAGATGAGTTTAAAACAATGAAATTAATAAGACAAGAAAAACAAAGCACTTTAGAAAAAGATAAAAAAGATGTAAGCTATCCTAGCTTTGACGAATTAAGAAAAGAAGAGCAAGAAGAAACTGCTCAATTAATATGGATAATTAAGGATAGTATAGGAAATGAAGTAAAAAAAATAACAAGCAGTCCTTCACAAGGAATTACAAGATTGAGTTGGAATTTAAGAGTAGAGACAACATCACCAATTAATCCTAATAAAGCAAAACCAGGCAGGTATGACAATCCTGATGATGGTCATTTAATAATACCCGGAAAATATACCGTTGAAGTGATTCTAGTAAAAAATGGTATATCCGAATTACTTATTCCTAAAACAAATTTTAAAGTGCTTGGATTAAATAATCAACTAAATACTTTAAAGGATAACTCAGAACTTATTAAATTTAGAAAAGAGGTATCCGAACTTACTCGTAGTATTACTGGTGCTGAAATTTTAATGCGCGAATATAAAGACAAGCTTGAATTAATAAAGGTAGCTATAACCACTTATCCAAATACTGATATTAAGCTATTAGAAAATGTGAGAGCTATTAAATTGGGATTAAGCGAATGCGATGTGCTTTATAACGGAGATGGTATTAAAGCTTCCAAGGAAGTGGAAACACCTCCTAGTTTTACAACTCGCTTAGGAACTGTATCCTACCAATTATTTGAAAGCACTTCTGGAGTAACAACTTCTCAAAAAGAAAATATAAAAATTACAAAAGAAGAATATCAAGTATTTAGAATCAAATTAGATTCATTGATTTTGCAAATAAAATCACTAGAGCAACAATTAGATGCTTCGGGAATACCCTATATTAAAGGGAAAGATGAAAAGTGGAAAAAAGAATAAAAAATAATTGGTTTAAAAAAAGTAATTGAATCTTAAACTATATTCTCACTCTAATAATCGTAACGTCATCCACTTGTTCAAATTCACCAGCCAAATTGTTATATGTATTATGCAAAAACTCTTTTTGTGCTTACATTGGTAAATACTAGCAAATACTTCACCAGATTGTTTTTTTATTTGCATCTAACTTAGCACTCCTTTTCGGAAACTTGATTAATCCTAAATGGTTGATTTTACATTGACAGGCAAGCATAATACTTCTAATCTCTCGTAAAGAGCCGCAACCAATAATAGTTACTTAGGTTTTGTAGTAAATATTAAAGTTATAATAAAAGGGAGATGGTTTAATACCTTTTCCTTTTGAATTGTTTTATTGGGAACTAATAATTTTAAATAATTGTTTTTAATAAGCAAATTAATAAATTTACTAACAAATTTAAAAAACCATGAAACATTTTTCGTTACACTGTTTAATTTTCTTTTTTTTATTAAATCCAATTCTATCACAAAATAATTTATGGTATTCATTTCCGTCTAGCACTCCAGAAGCTTCTAATAGATTTATTTATGTGGATGATAATGATGTAAAGTGGATAGGTGGATATAATGGCGGAATGCATAAATATAATAATGGCATTTGGACAAACTACACGACTGGTATAGCAAACACAGACGTTAGACAATCCTGCTTTGATACTTTAGGAAATATATGGATGGCTACTTGGAATCAACTAAGTAAATACAATCCCACTACAAGTACTTGGACAAACTTCAATGTTACTGGACAATCACTCGATATTTTGAATTCGGTTCAGGTAGATAATCAAAATAGAGTATGGGTTGGTACAGATGGTGGTGCTGATCCAGATGATGGACTATATATGTATGATGGCATTACTTGGACATTTTACAATCCAACTAATTCCAATTTACCGGGAAAATATATTCCCCAGTTAAAAAAAGATTTAACTGGGAAAATCTGGGGAGTGTCAAATGGGTTATTCGAAATTAACGGAACAGTGATTAGTAATCATTCTTTACAAATCGCTGGCTTCCCATTCGGAGCTTTTGCAACAAGTATTGATTTTGATAGTTATAATAATAAATGGGTTGGAGTTTATGGTGGAGGCATTGGTAAATTTGATGGTAACAATTGGACAATATATACGCCAACAAATTCTCCTATTCCCGAAAATAAGGTATGGAGTATCAGTGTGGATCAAAATAATGTTGTTTGGATTGGAACCGAAACAAAAGGTTTAGTGAAATTTGATGGCATAAATTGGACAATTTATAATACAGGTAACTCTGTGATAACTAATAATCGTATTGATGCATTAGCTGTAGATAAATTAAATAATTTATGGATTGCTCCCAATTATGGCGGTATTATTGTTCATAATACTCAAGGTCTTTCAGGTATTAAAGGCTACCTGTACTTCGATCAAAATAATAACAATGCCAAGGATAGCAATGAGCCATTTCTCCCTTATCAAATTGTGAAAATTGGCAATACAGGATTAAATGCCATTACAAACGCACAAGGCACATACCATTGTCCCATTTTAAATACAGGAACTTATTATGCGAAGGTTGTAAAAAACTCTCCACATATTAGCAGTGTGTCTCCAGATAGCATTAGTATTACTATTAATAACACAGCTTCAGTACAAGTTAATAAAAACTTTGGAATCAAACTACAAGCCAATATAAACGACCTTGCTATTGATTACACATCTGAAGTAGCACCAAGACCTGGCTTTGGCTATTATGCCAATTTAACTGTTAAAAATATTGGTTCATTACAATCTGATAGTATTAGATTAAAGATGCTTTACGATTCAAATTTATTGTTAGACTCAGTATCACGTCCTTTTGCACTTCATCAAAGCGATTCGATTATATGGAATATAGATAGCCTTAAAATTTTTGACCAGGTTTCAATAAAACTTTATTTTCATTTAGCTGCAAATGTTAATTTACTGGGAACTATTTTAAACAATTATGTAACTGTAAAAAATAATTCTGCAGATTTTAATTTCAGTGATAACACTTCATATTCCTCAGATTTAATCGTTGGGGCATACGACCCTAATGATAAAAAAGCAATTCCAGAAGGAAATGGTACTTTTGGTAATATCCCGCCAAACACAGCCGATTTAATATACACTATTAGATTTCAAAATACTGGTAGTGCACCTGCTGAAAATATTATTGTTAAAGACACTATTAGTTCCAATTTAGATATCTCATCACTTCAAATGATTTCTTCTAGTCACAATTATTCTTCTGCATTCCTAAAAACTGGAGGTATAATCTGGTGGGAATTTCAAAATATAAATCTACCTGATAGTAATCAAAATGAACCTGCTAGCCATGGTTATATAAAATACAAAATCAATCTTATGCCTAATTTATCGATTGGCACTCAAATAAAAAACACAGGTTATATTTATTTTGATTTTAATCCTCCTATAGTTACTAATACTGCGCTAAACACAATATACAATGTTAGTACAGATATTAATAATTATTTC
>JBILOV010000137.1:0-6406 GCA_044374335.1 Bacteroidia bacterium
CACACTTTCCATTCCATTAAATGATTCATACACGATTCCTTTTTTTGATTTATAGGTTCTTATAATTTGATGAATCTCTGTTTCATTTATATTTAAAAAGGAGGTGTGTTTTTTGCTAAAGACCTTTAAGGAGGAAGAAAATTGATTCGAGCATCTAATTAAGTTTGATGCAGTGCCAATATGAAAGCGTTTAGTTCCGTCAAATGAATTTCCAATAAATAGGTATTCTTCATTTTCACAACCATTAATTTTTAAATTAGGATTTGTGTTTTGTAAGAATGCTAAAATTATTTTGCCATCATTTAATTCATCAAAACCTTTTAATTCAAACTCACCAGTTTTAGTAAGTTTATCTGTGAAGTCCAATAATTGTGAATTTGTAAAAGGCTCATAGTGTTTACCTACTATGCTTAGTAATTGATTTGTATCATTCCTGATAATGGCTTTTTTGCCTGTATCATAGGAGTTATTTACTAATACGGGTTCTAGACGAATGTCCCAATTTAAAGTTGATTGAAGATCTGTTTTCATAGTTAATTTAGTTTTTAGAGTTAGTGATTAAGGACACGTTGTATGTTTTGTAGGAAGCAATTGTTTCAAATAATAAAGTGATAGAGATGAAAAGGATAAATAGGCCAAACGTATAATTGGTCACTAAATCATTTGGTTCAACTTGACAATTATGATAGAGTAATAAGCCAATAAAACTTGTGTAGAAAAACATATTAAAAGTGAAAAGGAAATCTTCTTTTTCTTTTGATAGTGTTTTAGAAATAAATGTGGCGTACAGTGTAATAAATGTTCCTAAATGATAATAGGTCATTGCAAAAATGAAAGTAGGTCTCCAGTGCGTTTTAAATATAAAACCCGAATCAATTAAAATGAGGTAATTGATTATTAAAATAAATAGAAGTTGCGTGATAATAAATTTCACTTTTTGTTTTTTCATGATTTTTTGTTTTTTAGGTTAATTATTTTTTTAACTATAGAAATCAAACTTTTTTCTTTTTTGATTTTCTGCAACAAAGTAACGGAGAGTAAAACGTATCGATATTAACGTTTACTAAATAATTATCAATAGGAAATGGAACATCTTTTTGTTTTTTCATAATCTTAGTTTTTTAGGTTAGTTATTATTTAATTAGTTTAGAAATCAAACTTTTTTCGCTTTCTAATTTCTGCAACAAAGTAACGGATAGTAAAACATATTGTTAATACGGTTTGTTAATTATGTGCCAATATGAAATTAAATACCATATAACTTTCTGATATTCAATTAAATATTTTTTTAAATTTTGTGTTTTTTGATGGTAATTGAGATGAAAATGGTGGGAGAGTCAACTCAAATAACCAATTTCCAATTTTGTTAAAATTATATCTAAAAGAATATAAATTAAATTCAATTGTATTTTTTATATCTATTTGCATATAATTAAATAAATTTCATTACTTTTATATTCAAAAGCATATAAAAATGAATTTAATTGCAGATTTTGTAAAGAAAAGACGAAAACAATTAAAGCTTACTCAGGAAGAGTTTGCTGTAAAAGCTGGAGTTGCATTAACTGTTATCAGAAAAATAGAACAGGGTAAAGATAACTTGAGTTTATCAAAAGTAAATCATGTATTAAAAATGTTTGGTCAGGTTTTAGGTCCGGTAAATGATAAATAAATATGCGACAAGCCATTATAAAATATAATAACATTATAGCTGGTACTTTAAAGGAGTTAGAAACTGGTGAATATGAATTTCTATATGATGACAATTATATTCAAAATCATCCTAGTTTATTTATCACTTTTCAAATGCCTGTTAGATCACAAGCTTATGTGAGCAAAAGACTATTTTCATTTTTTGATGGATTGATTCCAGAAGGTTGGCTCCTAAATATTGCTGCTGAAAGTTGGAAAATAAATAAAAACGATCGTATGGGTTTATTGTTAGCGTGCTGCAAAAATGCCATCGGCGCTGTAAGTGTTCATCCAATAAAAACAAATAGTAATGGCTAAGTGTTTGTATTGTTATAAAGAAGTAGATGGAAATGGTGATTATCATCCAACTTGTGTAAAAGCGTTCTTCGGAACTAAGTTGCCTCCATCTTTGCCTTATCGATTAGAGGATATGGCTAAATTAGCTAAGGAAGCCGTTGAATTATCGGTAACGGTGCCCGGCGTTCAACCCAAATTATCTTTAGGTTGGATTAAAAATAGTTTAGAAGATGGACAAGATAGTCGTTTAACTATTATGGATGCTTTAGAAGGTTTGTATATTTTAAAACCACAAAATGCACAATATGAACAAATGCCTGAAAACGAGCACTTGTCAATGAAATTAGCTGAATTGTTTAAAATAGATGTAGTGCAATTCAACATGATTCGATTGGCATCAGGCGAATTGTGTTACATTACAAGTCGTATTGATCGAAAAAAAAATAAATCAAAAATTCACATGATTGATTTTTTACAAATTTTGGAATTAGAAGACAAGTATTTAGGAACTATGGAGAATCTTGGTAAAACAATTGGAGAATTATCTATTAATACCTTAATGGATAAGCTTCGTTTTTTTGAACTAGCACTATTTAATTTTATTATTGGCAATAATGATATGCATTTAAAAAACTTTTCAATGTTACTTTCTGACATAGGATGGACATTATCGCCTGCCTATGATTTACTAAATGTAAAAATAATATTGCCCAACGATAAAGATGAAACTGCTCTTTTACTTGGAGGTAAAAAGAAAAATTTAAATAAAAATTATTTTGATAGGTTTGGTGTAGTTTTAAAATTAAACGAAAAACAAATAAATTCTGTTTATCTGAAATTGAACAACTGGTTACCAAATGCTCTGCTCCTTATCAATGCTTCTTTTTTAAATAATAAAAACAAACTTCAATACAAAAAATTGATAACTCAACGAGTGAGTTTATTTCAATAATTCTACTACTAAATTAGTACAACTACGATTTAGATTGAACAAACTCTTTTTTAGTAAATCATTGATTTCTTACTTTCATCATCTAACCTGATACCATAGAAATTAAAATCATTTTCAGTTCCATTTTCATTTTCGATTAAGTCAATCGATTTAATTATGGGGGCATCTTCGTTATAAAGGATTGCTTTTTTATTGCGCGGTTCGTCTAATAATGAAGGGAAATACAAAGAAAAATAACGCCACTCAATACTTGAATTAAAATGCAATTTTTCTGGTCCATAAGGGATGTTAGTGGCATTGGTTAAAATAAGTTTTCTATCACTTCCATTTGCTCTAATAAATGTATGCGGACTAATTTTTATCCAACCTCCATTTATAAAGAAATTTGTAGCTTGATAGCCGAAATCAACTTTAGTTTCAATATTAGTAACTGTAATACGCAATAATTGCAGATTACTATTAATACCTGTATGATGTGGATTAGAAATAATATATCCAGTTGTTCTTGGAATTACGCTTTTAGCTTTTGTATATGTGTGTTTTTCTTTACTCATGATTGATTCATTTGTATTTTGAAATAGAATTTACTAATTCCAATTCGATTTTTTTTCTTAACCACTTAGGAGATAAAATTTCCATTTCTTTTCCGTAAGATAAAATTAAAGAAAGTAATTCATAGGTTGGCACTAAATGTAAGGTTACTTCAATTTCTCCATATCCATCATATTCAAGATGTTTTTGACTTTTATGAATTGGCATTGATTTAATATAGTTAGACATTGTTTCACTCACCCATAATTTGATGTCTTCAGGTTGCTCATTTATATTCTCTCGCAAATTTTTTAATCCGATTTTATTATCAAATAGATTGCGTAAATCGCTGCCATTATTTTCTATAAATTTTTTATCAAGTAAAATTGGATCATAAATACGATCTAAACCAAAATAACGTAATTTTTTATGTTCTTCAGAATACCCATATAAATACCATCGTTTATTACTTTCCTTTAAAAAGTAGGGATGTAAAATAATTGACTTAAATTCTTTGTGTTCGTATGAGTAATGGATAAATGAAATTGGTGTTTGCTTTTTTATACTACTTACAATGGTATCAAAATGCTCCATGCCTCTCATATAAGATGTTTCTTCAGGCTGAATGGCATTTGCTAATGATTTTTCCTTATCCGTTTTTTTGATATCTACAGCAGATAAAAGTTTATCTATAGCTTGGTTATAATAATCATTTACTTTTATTCCTTTAAAGTGCTGAAGAACGCCAGCTGCTAATTCAATGGCTTCAATTTCTTTATCATTTAAATCAAATGTTTGAATGGTGTATTCCGGAAATTTAACTAAATCATATTCGTAACCTTTTCGGCTTCTCCTAAAAACAATTGGAGCGTTGTAACCACCATCTTCCACTGGCAATTTCATTTGCGCAATATCCTTTTGGATAGTAGCAGTGGAAACAGATGTTCTTAATTCACGTTCAATGGCATATTTTAAAACTGCCATCGTAGGAAATGGCTTAAACGGATTCGTTAAGCATTTGTCTATAACAGAATATCTTAAAGAGGCTTCGCTTTTTGGTGGCATAAATTAATTTTGATTGATTAAAAGTAAAGAAAATATATTATAAACTGATGTCGTATAATTTATTTCCCGTATTCATAATGACCAATTATTTTATAAGCAAATAAACAATCCTCTAATACTTGTCCTTGTCCTATATTATGGATCATCATATAACGTTTGCCATCTTGCGATTTCTTTTTTGATACTATTCCAATATGCGTAGTGGCGCCTCCTAAATTCCAACAAACGATATCGCCCGGCAAATAATCATTTGGTTTTGAAGTCATTGTTTTTTCTTTTCCGTACTTGGCAAAAAATACCATTAAGTTTGGAACTCTTCTGTGATCAATATTTTTGTCTGGATGTTTTAGTCCCCACTTATGAGGATACTTATCAAAGTTACTTGCAATATCTTCGTGGACTTCCTTTTGTAAATCAATTCCTACTTTACGATATGTTCTAATTATTACATCCGTACAAACTCCTTTGCCAGCTGGAACATCTCCATTTGGATATTTTAATTGAAAATAGGTTGGGTCATATTTTACTTTTTGCTTGGTTAAAGTTAAAGCAGAATCAGCTAATCTGTTTCCAAAGTCTTTTTGAGCAAAGCTACTTATAACTACTATAGTAATAAATGTTACAATCAAACTGCTTTTTTTCATGTTCATGTTTTTGATTATTAAATTATCCACATCAATACTTTTTTATTTGAATTTTGTATCAGTTTATCCATTTGTATCATCGCGCTATTTGATATAGCAGGACAACCCCAACCTTCTAAAGTTCCTTTTGGATAAATCTCTTCGTCTGTTATTTTCTCCCAACTATGAAATACGATAGCTCTTTTTGTCGCATTATTATTAGTAGCATCTTGTCCATGCAATAAATATTTTACTTTAATGCCCCAATCACTAACTCCTCGCTCTCCAATAATATATTTTCCAATGGATGAACAATGGCTGCCATCTTGATTACTAAATTGAGGGCTTTCTTTGGTTTTATCTGATTCCCAAGGAGAACTGCCGCAACCATGACTAACAAGGTAGCTTTCTCTAATTTCATTTTTATTAAAATCCCATACATAAAATCGTTTTAATCCAGAGTGGCGATTTAAATCAATCAGGATAAAAAAGTCCGTATTTAAATGTTGACTTTTGCAAAAATCTTTTGCCTGATTTGCTTTCAACTTGTATTGTTCAATTGGCCTTTCTTTTGGCTTTTCAATTTTTTCTTCTGATGAATTACAAGCGATTAAAACACTTAGTGAAATCGCATATACTATTGTTTTGATTGTTCTCATTTTTTTAATTATCCGTTAAAATGTTTATAAACAAAAATTCCTAAAACTATATAAATAACTAGTGGCAACCCAACACAAAGCAATACAGAAAACAAGTAATAATCACCAAACCGCTCAATAAAATTAGCAGATTTATAAAATAGCCCATCACAAAATTTCTTAAAATTTTTGCGGCTTAATGCAATACTGATCCATAACAAACAGTAAGCGATGGAAAAGATGAATGGTAAACTAAAAATATAATCAATCATTAGGGTCCACGTAAGTGGAATGAGAAAATAATAAACTATAATGTTTACTTCATGATACGTGCGATGTGTTATTTTTGCAATCCATTCTAAAAATTGCTGAACAGCAGAGAAAATGATAGTTACCATAATTTATTGTATTAGTAAATCGTTTAAATCTAAGGAATCTCCATTAAAAATATTTATATCAACATATTCATTAATACCTGGCATTTTGCCTGTTTCGGTATATTGCCACATCGTCCAATTTGTCTTCTTGATTTTTGAATCGTTATTTCTGTAATTTGCTAACCACAATTTATTATTTGGAAATTTATTTTTTAAATGATCATTGTAAAA
>JBILOV010000138.1:0-6396 GCA_044374335.1 Bacteroidia bacterium
AAGCTAGTGGTTTATGTCCAGCCAACTGAAAACGTAATAGTGTCATAATTTGCGCTAAACTTCCCACATGTAAACTATCAGCCGTTGGATCAAAACCTATGTACCCAGTAACGACTTCATTATTTAATAACTCTTCAGTTCCAGGCATCACATCATGTAAGATGCCACGCCATTTTAATTCTTCTATAAAATTTGTTTTCATTATCTTAATTGAGTTTCAAAAATAGAAATAATAAGTTGATTTTTTATTTTTTATAGCCACATATCCATTTTGTATTTGATAGAATAGGACTAATAGTTTATTTAAAATTTAATGAATTTTACCTGCTATCTCTTAAACTTTTATTTATTATATAGGAATTGTATTAAGTTTTTTTATTTAGGATAGTTGGAGGATAGTATTGATTTATTATGATTAGAGTTGATTTTACAGTACGCTTTTTTTAGTTTAATTATAAAACTTTTTTAAAGTTCATAATTCTTTTTTCAAAAAGGGTGAAGTATATCCTTTTTTTGATTTTACTAATTCTTCAGGCGTTCCTGTAAATATAATCTCACCACCACCTTTTCCGCCTTCCATACCAACATCAATAATATAATCGGACACTTTTATAATATCCATATTATGTTCAATTACTAAAACCGTATTTCCAGTTTCTACTAATCTGTTTAATACACCTAATAATATTCTAATATCTTCAAAATGTAATCCGGTTGTGGGTTCATCTAAAATGTATAATGTATTGCCCGTATCTCTTTTACTTAATTCAGTAGATAATTTTACACGCTGTGCTTCGCCACCGCTCAAGGTTGTTGCTTGTTGTCCTAAGGTAATATAACCTAAACCAACATCTTGTAATGTTTTTATTTGTCGGTAAATAGTTGGAAGGTTTTCAAAAAAATCACAAGCTTGGTCAATGGTCATGTTTAGCACATCACTAATTGATTTTCCTTTGTAACGAACTTCAATTGTTTCTCTGTTATAACGTTTACCATTGCATTCGTCACAGTTAACGTAAACATCTGGTAAAAAATTCATTTCAATTGTTTTCACACCTGCACCGCCGCATGTTTCACAACGACCACCTTTTACATTAAACGAAAAACGTCCAGGTTTGTAACCTCTAATTTTTGATTCGGGTAACTCAGCAAATAAATTTCTTATATCTGAAAAAACGCTTGTATAGGTAGCAGGATTACTTCTTGGAGTTCTACCAATGGGTGATTGATCAATATCAATTACTTTATCAATGTTTTCTATTCCTGTAAAAGATTTATAGGGTAGGGGACGCTTTTCTGAATTATAAAAGTAGTTACTTAAAATGGGATATAAGGTTTCATTAATTAAACTTGATTTACCGCTACCACTTACTCCTGTGATGCAAATAAATTTACCTAAAGGAATTTCGATATTTACATTTTTCAAATTGTTTCCGGTACAACCTTTTAATACTAATTTTTTTCCATTTCCTTTTCTCCGAACTTTTGGTATTTCAATATTTCTTTTACCAGTAATATAATCAGCTGTTACTGTATTAAATTTCAACATTTGTTTAGGTGGAGCAGCGGCAACCACTCGTCCACCATGCACCCCAGCGCCAGGACCTATATCAATAACATAATCACTTTCAGTAATCATGTCTTTATCATGCTCAACTACCAAAACACTATTTCCAACATCTCTTAGATTTTTTAAAGCATCTATCAATCGCATATTATCGCGTTGATGCAATCCAATACTTGGTTCATCTAAAATATATAACACCCCTACTAATTGCGAACCTATTTGAGTTGCTAATCTTATTCGTTGAGCTTCGCCGCCGCTTAATGTTTTTGATGAACGATTTAATGTTACATAATCTAAACCAACTTCCAATAAAAAACCAATACGGGTTCTGATTTCTTTTAATACTTCTTTTGCAATTACATTTTGCGATTTGTTTAATCGCTTTTCAATGTCTTTAAACCAATCTCCTAAAATATTAATATCCATTTCAGATAATTCAGAAATGTTTTTACCATCAATTTTAAAATAAAGCGCTTCTTTTTTTAAGCGAGTACCTTCACAAACTTCACAGTTAACTTTATTGGTAAACCCTTCAACCCATTTACTCATTGCAGGTGAGGGATTTTCTTCTGCTTGTCGAGATATGTGAGTTGCTATTCCATCAAATGCAGTGCTATAACCGTTAGAATTTGTATCTGATTTTATGGTAAATAATTCTTCAGTTCCGTTTAATAGAATATTTACTGCTTCCTCAGGAATATCTTCAAAAGGAGTGTCTAAGGTAAATTTATATTTTTCACCAATAGCTTCAATTTGCTTAAATACCCAAATACCTTTTGAGGGACCCAATGGCGCTATGGCACCTTTACGAATTGATATTTTTTGATTAGGAACAATTTTACTAATATCGACTTCTGATACAACTCCAAGTCCGTTGCAATGTGAACATGCACCATAAGGCGAATTAAATGAAAATAAATTTGGTGCAGGTTCATCGTATGAAATTCCGGAAGTAGGACACATTAAAGAACGACTGAAAAATTGAACTTTACCGAATCCAAAAGAAGATGTTGTTTTCTTCTTTGGTTTCATATGTTCTTCTAAATGTTCCAAAACCATAATGGTTCCCTTACCTTGTTTCATAGCTGTTTGCAGAGACTGGTATAAACGAGGTTTAATATCCTTGGCAATTTCTAAACGATCAATCACAATTTCAATATCGTGAATTTTATAACGATCAACTTGCATTTTAGGCGTAATATCAACTATGGCACCATCAATGCGGACTTTATTAAAACCCTTTTTTCTGACATCTTCAAACAATTCTCTGTAATGGCCTTTGCGTCCTTTAACCACAGGAGCTAATAAATTTATTTTTTTTTCTTTGTACTTTTCTAAAATTAAGTCAATGATTTGATCGTCACTATAACGTACCATTTTCTCGCCAGTTACATATGAATAAGCTTCTCCTGATCGGGCAAATAATAAACGTAAAAAATCGTAAATTTCAGTAATGGTACCTACTGTTGACCTTGGATTTTTATTAACGGTTTTTTGTTCGATTGAAATAACAGGACTTAATCCTGAAATTTTGTCAACATCAGGGCGTTCCATGTTTCCTAAAAATTGTCGAGCATAACTCGAAAAGCTTTCAATGTAACGTCTTTGTCCTTCTGCATAAATCGTATCAAAAGCTAATGATGATTTACCACTACCACTTAACCCAGTAAGCACTACTAATTTATTGCGAGGAATATTAATAGAAATATCTTTTAAGTTGTGGGCACGAGCTCCAATAACTTCAATTTGTTCGTCTTCCATCTATTTTTGGTTCAAAATTTAAGATTTATTTATCTTAAATTATTTTTTTAAAGTATCAGTTACTATTGTTAAAGTATCTGTTGTAGTTTTTAGCATTACTATTGAATCAGGATTTAAATCTTTGGGAAACACGTCACTATAATAAACACTTAGATCTATGTTTTTGTTTTTAGGAATTTTAAATTGAAGGATTTTTCTATCCGGATTATGAAGTTCCTCGCCAATTATCCAAGGATTAAATATTTTTAATGTATATATATCGCTATTAATATGATTTGCAAAAGCCTGTAAATTTGTAATTGAGGAATCTACTTTTATTATTTTAAAGGCAGGAAAACCATTTGATTTTTTTATTTTATTTTTTACGCCAAAATGCGTAGGATTAGAGAGTAATGTTTTATAGGCTAAAATTCGATATATAAAACTCCCTGTTTCTTTGTTGAGCAATAAATCGTAATAATTATCTGTATTTTGTTTTTTTAAGGCACTTTGAATGCCACCAATTCCAACATTATAGGCAGCGGCTGAAAGTGTCCAGTTTTTAAAGTAATTATAAGCATCTTTAAAATGTTTACAGGCTACAACAGTCGATTTTTCAACATCTAGACGCTCGTCAATTTCATCGTTAACTGTTAGTCCATAATGTTGGGCTGTGACAGACATCAATTGCCAAAATCCAGTTGCTCCCATTGGAGAAACAACGTTTGATAAATGACTTTCAATAATAGCAACGTATTTAAAATCATCAGGAATACCTTCTTTTTTTAAGATGGGTTCAATTATAGGAAACCATTTTTGTGCTTTGTTAAATAAGGCTAATGAGGAGTTTTTCCATGATTTATTGGTAAAAAATTCTTTCTCTAAACTTTCTTTTATTACATAATCATTTTGCGGAACACGTTCTCCAGCAAATTCTAAATTAGAAGGGATATTTAATCCTAATACTTTGTAATTAGAATTTGAGTAATCTAAAGAATTTAAATTTGGAATAAATAACATCCATTTTATTAAAAATATGATAATAAACCAAAACAAAAAACTCACATATGTTTTCTTATAGAGAGGAGTTGGCTTGCTAAATAATTTTAATATCCAAACAGATATGGTCACTTTCTTTTTATAATCGTATTTAAATATAAAGATAGGAAAGTGAGAGCACAAAAAATAATAGAAATAACAAACCAAGTGTGTTGATAATTTAATATTATTTTTAATGCTAATGAAAAGCCAATTAAACCAATAACAAAAAATAAAATAGCAATTCTTTTTTCTGTAATTCCCCTAAAAAATAAATGATGAGTTGTGTGATCTTTGCCTCCAATAAAAGGCGATTGTCCTCGTTTTATCCTATTAATACTTACAGTTATTGTATCAGTTAATGGTAAAATAAAAACCAAAGCTACTGAAATAAACCCTTGTAAAATAGGGTTAAAAGAAAACAACAAATTGTTACTGAATGAAAATGAGTTCCAACAATAATCTATACCAATAATCGATAAAAATGCACCTAAAAATTGACTACCAGTATCTCCCATAAACATTTTAGCAGGATGCCAATTATAAACTAAAAAACCAAGTAAAGAGCCTAAAATACCTAAGCTTAAAATTGGTAACGGAGAAAGTATTATATTTAAATTAAGAGATAATGCGATAATAAACATTAATATTGCAATTGATACAATGCTAGTGATTCCATCCATATTATCAAGCATATTAATAGAATTCATTAAGCCAATTACCCAAAAAATTGTCATTCCAAAATTTAATGCCTCATTGGAAAATATATTAATCTTTGTTTCAGTAAAATATAATATTAGTCCGCAAGATAATTGTATAATAAACTTTAATAATGGCTGAGTATTATAAGCATCATCAGCTAATCCCATTAAGAAAGCTATTGTACAAACAATAAAAATACCAATAATTTTAAGGCTACTGTAATTTAAAGGAAGAAGATGGTCAATGAAATTTAAAATAATAAATGTAATTAAAAACACTACAAAAAATGAGATACCACCAATAGATGGTCTTATTTTTGGATTCCAACGAATTTCCTTTTGTGCATTATTTTGATTCCGAACACCAAGTGTTTGAGAAAATTTTAATAATATAGAATTAAATAAAACTGATAAAATGAAAGTAATTCCAATTGTTATAACTACAAATAATAATATATTATTTTGAAAATAACTCATATTAGAATGGACTTATAAAATCTTTAAACTTTGTGCCGATTAAATCTTTTTCAGATAATAGTGGATTTGAAATATTCCAATTTATTTTTAAATCGGTATCGTTCCATAATACTGTACCTTCTGAAGATTTGTTATAAAGATTCGTGCATTTGTAGGAAAATATTGTATTGTCTTGTAATGTTAAAAAACCATGAGCAAAACCTGGTGGAATATAAAACATAGTTTTATTTTCCGCTGTTAATTCAATTCCAATATGTTCACCATAAGTTGGAGAGTTTTTTCTAATATCAACGGCCACATCTAAAACAGCACCTGTAATAACACGAACCAATTTTCCTTGATCGTAGGGTGGTGCTTGAAAATGTAAGCCTCTTAAAACTCCTTCATTTGATAGTGATTGGTTGTCCTGAATAAATTTAACGTTAATACCCTGTTTTCTGAAATCCTCCTCATTGTAACTTTCAAAAAAATAACCTCGAGCATCTCCAAATATTTTAGGATGAATAATTAATAAGTCTTTTATTTTTGTTTCTATTATTTCCATAATTTAGAAAAACCAGTTTTTTTTTCAACTTTATCGTCAGAATAATATCCATTACCATAGCCGTATCCATGACCATAACCGTAACCGTATTTATAGCCGTAATTAGCTCTGGAAATATCTACACCGTTTAATATTATTGATAAATTTTTTATGTTACCTTCATTAATTAACTTATCTAAAATCTGAACAAATCCTTTTTTTGAATAATCGGCTCTAAACACATAAATTGGATAATCAGCTTTTTGAATAGTAGTAACGCCATCTGTTACTAATCCAATAGGTGGATTATCAAATACAATATAGTCATAAGACTCTTTTAATTCCTTTAT
>JBILOV010000139.1:0-6360 GCA_044374335.1 Bacteroidia bacterium
AGACATTGCGGGTGGATTTATTAATGACATAGTCGATACTGCAATACATCCATTAGCATCTGTTACTGTTAAATTGTAATTACCAGCTCCTAGTTGATTTGATGTTGCTGCAGTTCCTCCAGTAGATGTCCAAGCATAAGTGTAACCTGGAGTTCCTCCATTAGCAGTTGCGGTTCCAAATCCGTTAGTTAATCCAAAACAAGTTGGATTAGTTGCAATAATATTAACACTTAAAGAAGAGGTCGGTTGCGAAATAGTTACAAAAGTGGAAGTAACACAACCAGCTTGGTCAGTAACAGAAACTGTGTATAAACCGGCTGATAAATTAGTTGCAGATGAATTTGATGTACTATTACTCCAAGCGTAAGTATAAGTCCCTGTTCCTCCAGACACAGTGGTTGTTATTGCTCCGGTAGTTCCCCCAAAACAAGTAATACTTTGGCTAGTTACACTAATGGTTGGACCAGACGTGCTTGGTATTGTAGCGGCTAATGTTTGAATACAATTATTTGCATCCTTTACAGTAATAGTATAAGTACCAGCTAATAATGAACCTTGAATGGCTGTATTTGATCCAGCACTCCACGTATAAGTATATGCGCCTGATACACCACCAGATGCTGTTACTGTAGCTGACCCATTGGCAAGACCGCAACTAGCAGCGGTAGCTGTTGATGTTAATGTTATTAGAGTGGGTTCTGTAACTGCAATGGTTGCCGACTTAACACATCCATTTCCATCTGTGCAATTTACAGTATATATGCCGGTAGGCACATTTGGGACAGTAGATAAGGTACTTGGAATTGTTGGCCATAAATAACTGTAAGGTAATGTCCCTCCACTTGCTGCGGCAGTAACTGTACCAGTCGATGTTCCAAAACATTTGACATCATTAGATGAAACTCCTAAGGTTAATGAAAATGTTGGTTGGGTTATTACCTTTACTATTGTAGATTGGCAACCAAAAAAATCAGTGACAACGCAAGTATATGTGCCAGGTGATAAATTAACTGCAGATTGTGTTGTTTGTCCTCCTGGTGACCATGAATAAGTAAATGGCGCTGAACCACCAGTCATGCCAATTGTTATGCTCCCATTATTAGCACCAAAACATGTAACATTTGCAGACGATGTTATTGCCGCCGTTCCTCCTGATGCAACACCAATTACTACCGGGCTGCTTATAGTGCAAGTATTTGCATCTGTAGCGGTGATTGTATAGGTCCCGCCAATCATTGGATTACTTGTAGCGGCTGTGCCACCTGTTGAAGTCCAATTATAAGTATAGGGAGCAATTCCACCTGAAACAGTTGAAGAAGCAATGCCATTAGCTGCTGTACAATTAGCACTTTGAGAAGATACTGCAATTGATAAAGCTGTTGGTTGAGTTATTTGTACTGTTCGCGTCGCTAAACAACCATTAACATCTTTAATCCCCATTGTGTAAATTCCTGCAAGTTGATTTAAGAATGTTGATGATGATTGATAAACTCCACCATTTAAATTATAAGAATACGTTGTTGTACCCCCCGATCCAATTAAATTAATACTTCCGGTTGATCCACCATTACATAAAACCGATGTAGCTGTAGCAGTAACTGTTAAAGCTGCTGGCTGACCAATAATTACTGATGTAGTTGCAATGCAACCTGCCACATCTTTTACTGATATGTTATATGTACCCGCTGGTAATCCAGTAAATACTCCAATTCCATTACTTTGAAATGGTGATGTTAATGTATAAGTATATGGCGCACCAGCACCACCCGTTGGAATAGCGACTGTACAAGAACCATCTGATAATCCAAAACAACTAACATTTGAAAAACTTGTTATAGAAGTAGTTGGGCTTCCTAAACTAAGAACATTAAAAGGTACTGATAGGGTACATGTATTTGCATCTCTAATGATTACAGTATGGTTTCCTGCGGCTAACCCTGTGATGCTGGAAGTTCCTGTAAATGTTCCTCCGTCAAAAGAAAAACTATAGGAAGGAGTGCCTCCTAAAATAGTTGTTACTGTGGCTGTGGCATTAGCTGTGCCGCAACTTGCTGAAGAAGCATTTACAGTGGCTGATGTAATACCGGCAACAACTCCAACACTAAATGTTGTTTGAAAAGTACAGCCATTAGCATCTTTTACAGTAATGGAATGGGTGCCTGAAGATAAATTTGTCATAACCACCGGTGTTGTAAAAGCTCCCCCATCAATTGAATAACTATAGGTTGCCACTCCTCCAGAAACTCCTGTTACTGTATAAGAACCTGTTGCTCCTGCGCAACTTGCAGGACTTGAATTTCCTGTTATTGCAGTGGGTGTTGATATTGCAACAATAGATGTTGTTTGTGTTAATAAGCATCCGTTACCATCTTTAACTGTAACAGAGTATGTTCCGGGAGATAAAGCTGTTGTTGGAGAGGTTGCCGAAAAAACACCACTATTATTTATAGCATAGCTATATGCGGGTGTACCTCCTATTGGACTGCCAAATGTAAAGCTACCATTATTATTTCCACAGGTTGCATTAGTTGGAACTATCGTTATACTTGACGGACCAGGTGTCATAGTTAATGTTGCGGATACTGTAAATGTGCAACCAAGGTTACTTGTTAATGTAATAGTTGGAGAACCTGCTCCCAAGCCGGTAATTGTTTGTCCAATAACTGTTCCAGAAGTACTTGTAATAGTTAAAATTGAAACTGTACTTGTAGGAATAATAGTAATAGTACCATTATTTAGACTACAAGTTGGATTAGTAAATGTTAAGATAGCTGAAGGTTTTTGGTTAATTACCACGTTGGCAGTATTTGTTCCTATGCAGCCATTAGAATTAGCAGTAACAGTATAAACTGTTGTAATGGTTGGATTTGCTGTTACTACCGAACTTGTTGTTGAACTTAAGTTTGTGGCAGGTAACCACGAATAAGTTGTGCCCGTTGTTCCACCACTTACTGTTAATACAGTGGAAGAACCTGCACACATGGTTGCACTATTTACAGTAATAGTTGGTGTAGGGTTTACCGTGACAACCATTGTTTTAGTTGCAACACAACCTGCTGCAGATGTTCCTGTTACAGTATAGACTGTAGTTACTGTTGGGGTTACTGCTACTAAAGAACCTGTTGTTGTTGTCAATCCTGAACCCGACCAACTATATGTAGAAGCACCGCTAGCAGTTAATGAAGTTGTAATGCCGGAGCATAAAGTAGTACTTGTTGGTGCCACAACAAGCACTGGAATTGGATTAATTGTTATAGAAAAGTTTTTTGATGTTCCAACACAACCTGAAGAGACTGGTGTTACAGTAAAAATACCAACAGTTGTTGCTGTAACGGATGGCGCGGTATAAGAGTTAATATTAGATGATCCGGATGCCGCAACACCGATGGCTGTATTATTGTTGGTCCAATTATAAGAGCCGCCAACAGGAGATGTAGTAAAATTAGTTGCACTTACTAAGGAACCAGAGCAAACAGTTTTACTGCTTATTGCATTTAATGAAGGTACCGCTGGAACAGAAAATGTATAAGTTCCATTTACGGGTGGACAATTTGCAGGGCCTTGAAATGTATATGTTACAGTATAAGTTTGTCCGCCAGGAATTAATGCAGGATTTACAGATAATAAGCCCCAATTTGAATCCACAATACCAACAGATCCAGTAGCAGGGGCAATTGCAAATGTTCCAGTACCTACACTTGTGTTAGCAGGTGCTGTTAAAGTAAAACAACTTGCAGGAGAGCCAGCAGCACCAGCCCATACAGTAGGGCCAGCAATAAGTGTATTATCCCAACAATTTCTTAAAGTAACAGTGGTAGTGCCAATAGCACCGGTAGATTTACAAAAGGAAAAGTCATGTTGTTGAGCTGGATCAACTTGCATGTAATAAGTGTAGAAGTTATTATTGTTAACAGCAGCAGTTCCACCTACAGTATTAGGACAAGTGGGACAGTTTGTTGCCCATGCTTGAACACCTCCCTCGTAAGCTATTACTGTACCTCTCAAATTTATATTATTTCTAAATGGCTCGTATGAAACTTTAATGCAAGGAGTTAAAATGTCAGCGTTTACATTATTTAATGGTAAAGATGGTGGTTGAATTGTAAACGGAACAGTACAATTAACTGTTGAACCATTTGGAATATTTGCTCCAGTAGAAGATACATTACCAACCAAGGTAAAATTATTTAAAGGGCAAGTAACCGAACAGTCAGAAGGAGGACCTCCTGTTTGGGTAAAAGTAATATAACCAGGATTATCACTAAAATTAGTAATCATGATTATGAAAAATTGTCCTGCAGCAGTTGGATTTATCAACATTGTTTCTATTGCAGCGGTACTGAAACTACAATCTTCAATATTGGCACCAATTAAATTGCTACAAGAAGCTGACGTACTAAATGGTCCGTATGCAATAAAATCTACGTCTAATGCAGCTCCCGTGCCATTAGCATTTGCGTATTGCGATATATTAAAGGTCATTAATCCAGCAGCAGAAGATTGTATAAAAAACCAAGAAGGATTAGGTTGTGATAATAAGCAACCATAATTAGGTCCAACTTGTGCGGTGGAGCCTCCTGTGATATTTGGGAAAGTAAAAGGAGTTCCAACTGCTGTACAAAATGGGGTAGCTTGCGAACATAAATTACCTTGCGCAAACAAAGATGTTTTTATCAACGATAAAGTTATTGTAAAAAGTAATAGATATGTCTTTTTCATATTCAAAAATTTAATGTAGTGTAATATCATGTAAAATAGATAGTTTATTCAAAGTTTTGCACCAAGTACGAATGTGGTTATTTTATGACTATAATGATTTTGATATATTGTTAGCATAAAATTTACTGTTATTTACCTTGAGATTCCAGTTTTTTTCTTACGCTCTCCGTTATAATATCCTTATGAGTAGCTAAAAAGTTATCAAGTAATTTATTATACCCTCTTGTACCATAACTTTTATTGTATTTTGGAAAATCAGAAGGCAATTCTTTTACAGTTAAAAGATTTAAGAATTCTTGCGTTCGTCCTTGATATTCATCGTTTTCGTCAATTTGCAAGTTACTCGTATTTGTTGCGGTTTGGGAGGAATTATTAATAACAACTGGTTCAGAGACTGACTGAGTTTGAGTTTTCTTATAATTTTGAACTGAATTAGTTTGCGCCTTAAAAGAAAGTGCAAAAAATATAAATCCTAATAACCCTATCCCTTTTAAATTTCTCATACGTTTAAATTTTTTATTTTTATTGGTCAAATAGTTAAGCTAGTTTATCTTCTCCTGATAGTTATCTGGAAGTTTTTTTTTCGTCAAACATGGCTATTTCATAGATTTGTTATTTTTAATTATATTTTAATACAAGTTCATCAACGTCAAACTTTATATAAAAAACTCAATTTTACACAAATATATTACAATTTTTTTACGGTAATATTAATTTTAATAATCCAAACTGGCACTTCACTACCTAAAATAGTATTTTTTTGAAATAACTGTATATGCTATGATGCCTATATGGCGAACTGTATAAAAAATTAGTTTAATCCTGCCGTTTGAATAACCTAGATTTAATCTTTTTGAAGTACAATCCAGTAGCTGTTAACGAATAACCGTTCTTCCTAATAATTTATTCACTCGCTTTTTTTGATTTTCGAGTAAAATAACAAATTCAAATACGTTTTGATTTTCAAAGGGATCGGCAGTTTTAATTAATTCTTTGGCATCCTTTAAAATACTATTTAATCTTTTTTCTTTTAAACTAAAAAGCTGATGTTCAACCCCCTTCTTAATTGAATGAATTTCCTGGGGAACAATTACCCCAAATTTTTCCCATTTATAACTAACCGTTTCCGAAAAAGAAGCAATATCAATAGCCACCTGAGAAACAGCAGGATTTTGATGGTGTGTAAAAAGTTGCATCGTTGGTATATTTCCGTCTTCTAACTCATGATGAAACTCCTCCAAAACCATTTGATAAATAGGGTTAAGGAATTGAATATTATCTCTCCACAATTCAAAAATAACAAATTCGCAAACCGTTAGTTGAAACGATTGTTCAGTATTGTCAGTATCCTCAGCTTCAACATCAACTAACACATTCCCAAATTGCATCATCATTCTAAGCAATTCTTTTTCCTCATGATCCAAAATAAGATCCTTTGGAATTTCTTCATTTAAATAATCCTCCGGCGGAGCCTGCATGTTCGCAACCTCATCACTATAACTTTGTGAAGAATTAGAGGATTTACCCGGAACTTGTTTGCCTGCCTTTTTCCGTATTAACTTATTGATTTCAATTTGCAAAATCTGTTCGCCAATGTCCATTAATTTCGAACATTCTTTTACATAAACCGAACGATTGATT
>JBILOV010000140.1:0-6356 GCA_044374335.1 Bacteroidia bacterium
AAGAGTGTGAAAAAGGAATTGAACATAGATATGGCAATAATCCTGATAAACAAGTTTTAGAACGCATAGGAAAAGAATTGCAAATTATAGAGCAAATGAATTTTGCTTCTTACTTTTTAATCAATTGGGATATTATAAAATATGCGCAGCGTAAAAATTATTATTACGTCGGAAGAGGCAGTGGCTCTAATAGCATACTTGCTTATTTATTGCGCATAACTGATGTTGACCCAATTGAATTGGATTTATATTTTGAACGTTTCATAAATCCACATCGCGCTAATCCGCCAGATTTTGACTTAGATTTTTCGTGGACAGATCGAGATGATGTTACACGGTACATTTTTGAGCGATTTGGAAAAGATGGAAAAGCCGCATTGGTTGGTTCTTACAGCACTTTTCAAAAAGATGCAGTAATACGTGAATTGGGAAAAGTTTTTGGTTTGCCTCCTGGAGAAATCGACCGCTTACAATCGGCACATAAATACCCCGACATTGATGAATTAGGACAACAAATTTTACGTTATTGCGATTTGATAAAAGGATTTCCTAGTCATGCAAGTGTGCATGCAAGTGGAATATTAATTTCACAAGAACCAATTACAACGTATTGCGCAACTAACTTGCCTCAAAAAGGTTATCCTACAACCCAGTTTAGCATGCTGGAGGCAGAAGATATTGGATTGTATAAATTTGATATTTTAAGTCAGCGCGGCTTAGGAAAAATAAAAGATGCTACTGAATTGGTAAAAGAAAATCAAGGAGTAGAAATTGATATACATGAAATTGCGAAATTTAAACAAGACGAAAAAGTAAAATCAATATTAAAAAAAGGAAACACCATTGGCTGCTTTTATGTTGAATCGCCTGCAATGAGAATGTTACTTGCCAAACTGAAAGCTGATGATTATTTACGATTGGTTGCTGCAAGTTCGATTATTCGCCCAGGAGTTTCTAAAAGTGGAATGATGCGTGAGTATATTATTCGTTTTAGAAATAAAGAACTGCAAGAAAAAGCAAGAGCGCAGTTACCCGAGTTTTATGATTTGTTACACGAAACATTCGGCGTAATGGTGTATCAAGAAGATGTAATTAAAGTAGCGCATTTTTTTGCTGGATTAAGCCTTGCTGAAGCCGATTATTTAAGGCGGGGCATGTCGTGGAAATTTAAACAACGAAATGAATTTGCAAAAGTAAAAGAGAATTTTTTTAATAATTGTATAGCAAAAGGACACGATTATGCATTTGTTGAAACCATTTGGCTGCAAATAGAAAGCTTTGCTAATTATGCGTTTTCAAAAGGACACTCGGCAAGTTACGCAGTGGAGAGTTATCAAGCTCTATACTTAAAAGCGCATTATCCATTAGAGTATATGACTGCTACATTAAACAATGGTGGTGGCTTTTACCGACAAGAACTTTACATACACGAAGCGCGTATGCACGGGGCAATTATTAAAGCACCATGCATAAACATAAGCGATATAAATTGTGTAATTAAAGGAAAAATAATTTACTTAGGCCTACAAATGATTAATGAATTAGAAGACGAGGTTAAACTTAACATTATAACAGAACGAAATAAAAATGGAAGTTTTAAAGACACAAAAGATTTTATAAAACGTGTTCCAATCTCATTTGAGCAAATGCGTTTATTGGTAAGAGTTGGAGGATTTAATTTTACAAAGAAAAATAAAAAAGAATTGCTTTGGGAAATACACACATTAATATCTCCAATAAAGCGAAAAGATACAAGCAACGAGCTATTTGAAGTAGTGCACAAAGAATGGAAACTCCCAAACCTAACAAGCAGCGCATTGGATGAGGCTTTTGATGAAATTGAATTGTTAGGCTTTTCATTATGCTCTCCATTCGAATTATTAAGAGAAAAGATTACAAACACATTAACATCAAAAGAATTTGTAAATTATCAAAACCAACGTATTACCATTGTTGGATATTTGGTAAATGTAAAAAACACGCAGACTAGTTCTGGTAATCGTATGTGTTTTGGAACTTTTATCGACTTAGAAGGCAATTGGATTGACACCGTTCACTTCCCTCCTTCTGCAAGGCAATTTCCATTTAATGGCCCAGGTTGTTATACTATAACAGGCAAAGTAGTTACCGAATATGATTTTACGACCATTGAAGTAGAACAGATGAAAAGACTGGCTGTGGTAGATAGGGAGATTTAATAGAATGCAAATTTAATAATTGAAAATTAAAAAAAGGAAGCAAATCAAAATTATAATGATTTTGTTTTTCAAGGAGGGAACATTTTCGTAAATTTTATTAATAAATTATTCGAGCATGACAGCAACAACCATAAAAGAACAGATAGGTAATTATCTTCCACTCTTAACAATTCAGCAGCAAGAATCGTTATTACAAATGGCTAAGAGTTTATTGCATATTGAAACTAAAGAACAAAATTTAAAGATGTAGAATTTTTTTTATGTAACAAACCGTGTTTTATTTCAGTCACTTCGCCCTTCGTCAAGCTCAGGACGAGTGTGCGAGGTACGAGCCTATCAAGAAGGTTTTTTTAATGATAACTCAATACATTTATTTATAAATCCGTTTTTTCGGCTTTGTATTTTTAAGTAATATCTGTTCAAGTCTTTCAAGTGTTTTACTCATTTTCAGCATGGCATATTTTACCTCTTCCAACTCATCTTTGGCAGCATAACCATATTCAGTTTTATTTTCTTTTACACCACTTAACTCAGTACCCTCGTAATAAGCAAAAAAATCGTGATTTAGCACTTTGCTGATGGTTTGCAATTGCCCTGTATCTATGGTTTCCTTCTCAAACACTTTATAAGCCCCGTTGCGGGTTAAGTTAATGCTCTTTGCAAAATCTACAACACTCATAGGTGTTTTATCCAGTACATATTTAATCTTTTTACCTATATGAATTTTTGCCTTAGTCATCAAAACAAAGTTGCTCTTTTATGTTTTATGAGCGTTTTTACAATGTTTATTAAAAGTTTGCATAGTGTATATATTTATTATACATTTGTTTATGTGATTTTGAATACGCTTTTTAAGATATGCCCTAATTAATTAAAAAAATTATATGAGATTTGATATAAAAAACCAGTTGCACTTATTTTTTTGTTACATTTTTTTGTTGGTTAATTTGGCCTCAAAGGCTCAACTCAACACACCAAACGTTATTGCCTCGGCAGGAGGATATTTTTCAAATTCAAATTTTTCAAATTCATACACCATTGGAGAAATGTGTGTGGTTGAAACCGCCTTCATAAATGGCGATATGCTCACGCAAGGTTTTCAGCAACCCGATTACGAAGTTGAATCAGATGTTATTGAACCGGAATTTTTTATACCTAATGGTTTTTCGCCAAATGGTGATGGCTTTAATGATACGTGGGATATTCCTTATTTAAATCAATATCCTGATAGCAAGGTAAAAGTATTTAATCGGTGGGGACAAGAACTATACAACAGCAATGGAAACTCGAACCCTTGGAATGGCACTTTTAACGGAAAAGATTTACCAACTGCCGATTACTATTACATTATAGTAATTGATCAATTAGAAAAAAAATTAACAGGAACCGTAACGCTTAAAAAATAAACATCTAATAATTTAATTTATGAAAATCAAAAATCTACTATTAATTTTTACGCTTGCCTTATTTGCAAATTCATTTGCTCAGGCGCCGCAGGCAGTTAATTACCAAGGCGTGGCACGTAATGCAGCTGGTAAACCTTATCCTAACCAAAATGTAGCTTTACAAATAAGCATACATGCAAATACAGCAACTGGTAATATTATTTATAAAGAAACACATGCTGCCACTACAAATACTATTGGCTTATATGCACTGCAAATTGGACGTGGAACATCCACTGTTGGAACCTTTAGCGCGATTGCTTGGGGCACATCACCTTTTTATATGGAAGTTGAAATGGATATTAATGGAGGTACCAACTACGTTAGTGCAGGCACCACCGAATTAATATCGGTACCTTATGCCTTATATGCGCAAACAGCGGGAAGTTCAATGCCAGGTCCACAAGGTCCAATAGGTTTAACGGGAGCAACTGGTTCAGTTGGTGCTACTGGAGCAACAGGACCTCAAGGACCTCAAGGTTTAACAGGCGCCACAGGTCCACAAGGCCCAATTGGTTTAACAGGTGCTACGGGCTCAGTTGGTGCTACAGGCTCAACAGGTCCTCAAGGTTTAACAGGTCCTCAAGGTTTAACAGGAGCAACAGGTCCAATAGGTTTAACGGGAGCAACTGGTTCAGTTGGTGCTACCGGAGCAACAGGACCTCAAGGACCTCAAGGTTTAACAGGTGCTACCGGCCCACAAGGTCCAATTGGTTTAACGGGAGCAACTGGTTCAGTTGGTGCAACAGGTGCACAAGGTGCTGCAGGAATAAATGGAACTAACGGTACAAACGGTATTGATGGAAAAAATGCCTTAATAAAAACAACTGCTGAACCGTCTGGAACAAATTGCGCTGTAGGCGGTACAAAAATTGAAACTGGGATAGATGCAAATAGTAACGGCATTTTAGAAATCTCAGAAGTTGATAATACTCAAACCACTTATGTTTGCGGCTCATCAACAGGTACAGGAGTTGGTTATGGTTTTTCTAACATGCAAGTATTTGCAACAGCAGGAACTTATACTTTTACTGTACCTACAGGAGTGACAAAAGTTATGGTAGAAGTATGGGGAGCTGGGGGGGCTGGAAGAGGAAAAGGTGGTGCTGGCGGTGGATATGGTAAAGGAATTTATACTGTACAATCAAACTCAAACTATATTGTTACTGTTGGGGTAGGTGGTTTAGCTGGTACTACTACCTCAGGAGGTACATCAAGTTTTAGTAATCTTATAGAAGCAACCGGTGGTCAATATGGTGGTTTTAATAGTTTTGGTGTTTGGGCAAATGCAGGCACTAGTAGCGCACCTTTTAGTATGACTAGCAATAGTATATATGGAAATGATGGAGGTAATGGAGCAAATGGAGGTAAAGGCGGTGTAGCAGGCACAAGCCAAAGTTGGGTAACCGATGGAGTGGCACCGGGAGGTGGAGGAGCAGGCGGTACTTATACCACGGATGGTGCAGAGGGTAGAGTTGTTATTTGGTGGTAGCTAGAATCAAAATTTACAAATAAAAAAATGAAAAACAGAAAAAATGAAAAAAAATTTATCTAAAGATCATAAATTCCAAAAATTAATAGAAAAAGAAGTATTAAACCCAATTTTTAAAATATTATCTGAGAATAATTATGAACCTAATTGTAAAGTTTTTAGAGAAAAAATTAAGAGTAATCTAGAAATTTTTGCTACAACTGCTCACAGTAGATATAACAAACTAAAAGACAATAGCACGTACATCTGTTTTGATAATTTAAAAAGTATGTATTTGGATAATGTAATACCAGAAAATATTTTTTGGATTACTTGTGTTAATGCTAATACTGATGATTCCTTCACTCAACCTAATACTTTTATTGAACAGCTAAATATTATCATCAAACAAATAAAAAGTAATTCTTTTGAATTAACTCACGAATGGCATTTTGATCATGAAGGTAACTCGGGTGTATTTCTGCATTTTATAAAACCTGTAAATAATACCCATCATTTCATTTCAATATTTATTGCTTACAAAAATATAGATGATGAACCCACATTTACTGAAGTTAAAAACGAGGAAAAATAAACCAAATGAGATTAACCTTATTTAGCCCTTGTTGGTGTTATCACCAATAATATAAATATGAAATCAAAGACCAAAAAAATCAGCATATTTCCATAAACTAAGTCAATATGATAATATATTCTCAGACATGAAAAAAATTATAAAATATAGTTTAGTAGTTTTAGTATTATGTTTTGGCACTACAACAATTTTCGCCCAACAACAAACTCGTTTCACGCAGTTTATGTGGAACGAGTATGCTATTAACCCTGCTTATACAGGTGCTTTAGCGTATAGCCCTGTGCAGCTTACCTATCGCAAACAATGGCAAGGGTTTAATGGTAGCCCCGAAACATTTACTTTTGGCGGGCATACCGCACTTAACTCAAAAATGGGTTTAGGAGCTATGGTGTTTAAAGATAATATGGGTGGTGCCATTACTCAAACTGGTATTATGGTTAATTATGCCTATCGGGTGCGTTTAAATAATCAATCTAATTTATCGTTTGGTTTAAGTGGTATTATTAATCAGTTTGCATTTGATAACACAAAAATTAATGCTTTAAATTCGAACGATCCAAGTTTTCAGGGCGGTATTCAAAAAAGTACCGCACCCGATGCTATGTTTGGTATTTTATATACATACAAACAAAAATTAACTATTGGTT
>JBILOV010000141.1:0-6345 GCA_044374335.1 Bacteroidia bacterium
TTCTGTAAAATCATAAAATGACCAATACAAATATTTAGGTTCTAACCAAGATCCTATTTTTGGTAGAACAGATGCTAGCATTTATACTAACTATTCCATTTCTAATAATTTTACGAATGTTACATTTGGGGCAAATCCAATTTTAGATTCGGCAGAAATTGTTATTCGATTTATTGGTGATGCTTTAGGTGATACGACTAGTATTTTAACCTATGATGTTTATACTTTAAATGAAAAATTATCCTCAAATACTTCATATTACACAAATAACACAATACCAAAAGCGTTTTCTAAAGTAAGTTCCTATACAGGAAAGTTAAAAACAAGAGGTAGTAATGTTTGTTTGGTAATGCCGCTTGATAATGCATTGGGGCAATATATCTTACAAACTAATTCGAATTTAACTAACAATACAGCTTTTCAAAATGCATACAAAGGTTTTTATATTACTAGTTCTAATTCTGCATTAGGAACACCTAGTTCTGGTGCTATAAGACGTTTTGATCTGGATGATGCTATTTCAGGAGTAAATTTATATTATCATGATGGCAATTCCATTAGTTCAAAAAGTCAATCAACGCAATTTTCATTTCGAGGCGTAGATGCTTTGCGATTTAATAATATTAAGCATAATTACTCTAATGGAGCTAATTCAAATTTATTTGATCAAATTACCGGCTCAGGAACTTCTGATACTTTAAAAGGAAACTCTAATGTTTACTTAAATTGTTTTGGAGCAACTAGAACAAGAGTGTATTTGCCATATTTAAAAAACTTTAGTGATTCTCAATCTGTTTCAATCAGCAGAGCTGAATTAATTATTAAAATTGATGAAATCATCAGTCCTTATACAACTAAATACGCTTATCCATCAAGCTTAGCATTAATTGCATGTGGTTCCGATGGTGATGAACAATTAGTTTATGATCAATTAGAAACAACTGACTTTGTAAAATATGGAGGTAATTACGATGCTGTAAATAAAGTTTATGTTTTTAATATTGCTAGACAAATGCAAAAAATACTAAATGGCGAAATTAAAAATTACGGATTTTATTTGGTAAATGCATTACCTAACAAATCTGTTGTTGTTAGAAGAGATAATCGTTTAGAACGTGTTGTTTTTGGCGGAAAAAATAATATAAATTACAAACCTACATTTAAAGTAACTTACGTAAAATATCCTTACGATAAATAATTTATAGAAATTTAATATATAATGCGAATAGCCTTAATTACAGATGGAATTGCACCTTATGTATTAGGGGGAATGCAAAAACACTCGTTTTATTTAGTAAAATACTTTGCTAAAAATAAAATTCATGTTGATTTGGTTCATTATAATGATTCAAATTTCGAAATTAATAAATTAGAGTTTTTTACAGAAAAGGAAAAGGAATTCATTCATCCTATCGTTTTAAAATTCCCAACCTTAGCCAAATTTCCTGGACATTACATTTATAAATCATATAAATATTCATGCCTAGCTTTTGATGCCATTAAAGATAAATTAAACACTTATGATTTTATTTATACCAAAGGTTTTTCGGGTTGGAAACTTATTTCAGAAAAGTATAAAGGCAATATAAACTGCTGTAAAATAGCTGTCAAATTTCATGGTTACGAAATGTTTCAAATAGCTCCTGAAGCAAAAGCTAAATTGCAACAGTTTTTACTAAGGCCATTTGTAAAAAAAATATCTCAACAAGCTGATGTTGTTTTTTCATATGGAGGAAAAATTACAGATATCATAAAATCAATTGGTGTAAATACAAATCGTATTATTGAAATTCCATCGGGTGTTGAAACAGATTTTATTAGTAAATCAATTTCTTCTCATACAGAACCCTATCGAAAATTTGTTTTTTTGGGACGAGCAGAAAGACGGAAAGGTATTATTGAGTTGAATAACGTATTACAGAAAATGCTGTCTGAAAATCAAAATTTTCAAACCGATAGCTATCGGTTTGAATTTATTGGTCCTATCCCCGACTTTATGAAAATAAAACACGAGTCTATTATTTATCATGGAGAAATAAGAGATTCTCAAAAAATAAAATCATTATTATCTAAAAACGATGTATTAGTTTGTCCAAGTTGGAGCGAAGGTTTTCCTAATGTAATTTTAGAGGCAATGGCTTGCGGTTTAGCTATTATAGCAACAAATGTTGGAGCCATTACTGCCATGGTGAGTAATGAAAACGGATGGTTAATTGAACCTTCTAACAAAACTCAATTAGAAACAGCTATTATAAATGCTATTAATTCAAAGGACATTATTGGTAAAAAAGAACATTCATTGTATCTTATTAACTCAACTTTTAACTGGGATATTATTTCTCAAAAAACAATTGAGGCAATTCAACATAAAAATAAATAACAAATATCAACAGTTATTAAAACTGTATTAAGTCTTAGTAAATAGTTTTTTATATTTACCATCTTAAATTACAAAACTATGTCTGCACTTACTGCTACCCAATTTAATTTCCCAAAACAAAAAAACTTTTATAAAGGAAAAGTTCGTGATGTATATAATATTGATGACAAATATTTAGTTATGGTAGCAAGTGACCGTATCAGTGCTTTTGATGTAGTTTTACCAAAAGGTATTCCTTATAAAGGACAAGTATTAAATCAAATTGCTGCTAAGTTTTTAGAAGCAACTAAAGATATTGTGCCAAATTGGGTAGTAAATGTTCCTGATCCTGTTGTTACCATGGGGCGTGTTTGCGAACCTTTTAAAGTAGAGATGGTAATACGTGGTTACTTGGCGGGGCATGCTGCCAGAACTTATGCAAATGGCCTAAGAACGTTATGTGGCGTTTCATTGCCTGAAGGGCTAAAAGAAAGCGATAAATTACCTGAACCAATTATCACTCCAACTACCAAAGCTTCGGAAGGACACGATGAAGATATTAGCCGTGAAGAAATTTTGAAACAAGGTATTGTAGAAGAAAAATACTATTTACAATTAGAAGATTATACCCAAAAATTATATGCTCGCGGACAAGAAATTGCCAATAAAATGGGTTTAATTTTAGTAGATACTAAATATGAATTTGGTTTGTGTGATGGCAAGGTGTTTTTAATGGATGAAATTCATACACCAGATTCATCTCGTTATTTTTATTTAGATGGCTATCAGGAAAGACAAGATAAGAACGAAGAACAAAAACAATTAAGTAAAGAATTTGTTCGTCGCTGGTTAATTGATAATGGTTTTCAAGGTAAAGAAGGTCAACAAATTCCCGAAATGAGCGATGCATGGGTAAATGAAATTTCGGAACGTTACATTGAATTATTTGAAAAAGTAACTGGTGATAAATTCATCAAACATCCAACCGATAATTTATTGGACCGAGTTGAAAAAAACATTTTAAAAGCACTCAATTAATCGTATAATTTATTTCTAAAACTTTCTTAACTTTCTAAACTATTTAACTTTCAAAACTTTAATTATGTTCCAAAAAATCAGCAAAAATATTTTAGAAACTATTGGTAATACACCGCTTGTTCAAATAAACTCAATCACAAAAGATTTGCCATGCACTGTATTGGCAAAAGTTGAAACTACTAATCCTGGAAATTCTATTAAAGATAGAATGGCTTTAAAAATGATTGAGGATGCTGAAAAAGACGGTCGCTTAAAACCAGGAGGAACAATTATTGAAGGTACAAGCGGCAATACCGGAATGGGATTAGCAATTGCGGCCATTATTAAGGGCTACAAATGCGTATTTACAACTACCGATAAACAAAGTAAAGAAAAAGTAGATGCTTTGCGTGCTTTTGGCGCTGATGTTGTAGTTTGCCCTACAGATGTAGAACCAGAAGATCCAAAGTCTTATTATTCAGTTTCATCACGTTTGGTAAAAGAAATTCCTAATTCATGGAAGCCAAATCAATATGATAACAAATCAAATTCGGTGGCACATTATGAGCAAACTGGTCCTGAAATTTGGGAACAAACAGAAGGGAAAATTACTCACTTAGTAGTTGGTGTTGGAACAGGAGGAACAATTAGCGGAACTGGAAAATACTTAAAAGAAAAAAATCCAAATATTAAAGTTTTAGGTATTGATACTTACGGTTCAATCTTTAAAAAATTAAAAGAAACGGGCATGATCGATAAAAATGAAATTTATCCTTACATCACTGAAGGTATTGGTGAAGATTTTTTACCGGAAAACGTTGACATTAATTTAATTGATCATTTTGAAAAAGTAACCGATAGAGACGCCGCAATTATGACTCGCAGAATTCCTCGCGAAGAAGGTATTTTTGCAGGAAACTCTGCTGGTTCTGCTATGGCTGGTTTAATGCAAATGAAAGACATGTTTAAACCGGGTGATGTTGTTGTGGTTATTTTTCATGACCACGGAACACGCTATTTAGGAAAAATGTTTAATGACGATTGGATGCGCGACAGAGGTTTCTTAGAAATTAAAAAGCCAAAAGCGATTGATTTAATTTCATCACACAAAAACCAAAAATTATTAACAATTGACGCTAATTCATCAATTTCAGATGCTTTAAGTATCATGAATAAATTTGGTATTTCTCAAATACCGGTTAAAAAAGGTGATGAATTTGTTGGGTCATTAAATGATAGTTACTTATTCTCAAAATTAATTGAAGACAGTTCTATCAAAACAAAAATGGTATCAGATGTAATGCAAGCACCGTTCCCTTTTGTTAATGATCAAACGCTAATGGAAGATATTTCGAAATTAATTACACGTGAAAACAATGCTGTATTAATGACCGATTTAGCAGGAACAACTCATATTATTACAAAACATGATTTAATACAAGGAATATCTCAAATGAGTAATTAACCATTTATCATTAGAGAATATCAAATCACAATAATTAACAGACTTTTAAAATAAAATAATTGTAAATTTATTTAAAATAATATCAGTCAGATAAAAGTTGATACATTATTAATCTTCTCTACTTTTACCTGAATAAAACAACAAATAAATACTATGAAAAAAATTACCATCCTTGCTTCTTTATTTTTTGTATTAGCAGCTAATGCTCAAAACAAACGTCCTGATAACTGGTTTAATTTAGATGCTTCCAAAGACTCTGTTAATGGTGTAAGTACAGAAAAAACTTATGCAGAATTATTGAAAGGAAAAAAATCAACTACGATAATTGTAGGTGTTTTAGATAGTGGTGTAGATTATATGCACGAAGATTTGAAAGACATCATGTGGACAAATTCGAAAGAAATTGCCGGCAATGGAATTGATGATGATAAAAATGGCTACATTGATGATATTCATGGCTGGAATTTTATGGGAAGTAAAGACGGGAAAAACGTTGAAAAAGATAATTTAGAATTAACCCGTGTTTACAAATCACTAAAAGCAAAATACGATGGGAAATCTGAAAAAGATTTAGCTTCAAAAGCGGATAAAAAAGAATTTAAATATTGGCAAATAGTTAAAGCTGATTACGAAAAAGAATTAGCGGATGCTGAAGCTCAAGTAAAACAATATAAGTTTATTAAAGAAGCAGTTAGTGGGGTTGTTGAAAAAATAAAAAAAGAAAAAAATATAGAAAAAGTCACATTAGATGACCTAAAATCTTTTGAAGCAAAAGAACAAAAGGATAAACAAGGTAAAGCAATTGCTGTTGGACAAGGCACAGCTGGAATGGATGTTGTTGACTTATTGGCAAAATTAGATGAAGCTTTAGCATCAATGGATGGATCACAATTAGATGTAAATTCAAATACGCGTTCAATTGTTGGAGATAATTATGCTGATTTAACTGAAAAATACTATGGTAATGGAGATTGCAAAGGACCTGCAGCTTTTCACGGAACACACGTAGCAGGAATTATTGCAGCTTCCCGTAAAAATGGAATTGGCATAGATGGTGTTGCTGACAACGTTCGTATTATGAGTGTTCGTTGCGTGCCAGATGGCGATGAGCGTGATAAAGATGTAGCAAATGCAATTCGTTATGCCGTTGATAATGGTGCAGTAATTCTAAATATGAGTTTTGGAAAAAAATACTCACCTGGCAAAAAAGCGGTTGACGATGCTGTAAAATATGCAGAAAGTAAAGGTGTATTATTAATTCATGCCGCTGGAAATGCTTCTGATGATATTGATGAAGTCATTCATTATCCATGCAAAAAATTAGAAAACGGAAAAATTCCATCAAACTTTATGGATGTTGGAGCTTTAAGTTGGAAACCTAATGATAAAATTGCAGCACCATTTAGTAATTATGGAAAAAAAACAGTTGACATTTTTGCACCTGGCGTTGATATTAACTCAACCGTGCCTGATATAAACAAATATGAAGATGCAAGTGGAACAA
>JBILOV010000306.1:0-2635 GCA_044374335.1 Bacteroidia bacterium
TTGGGGCGCTTTAATGGTGCCACGCATAAAAAACAATATCGGTTATAAAATTGCCATACCAACAACTCAAGCATTAGCAGTTATATCTTTAGTAGCATTAGCTACCACACAACTATATAGTCAGTATAGTATTGCTGTTTACATTGCAATTATTTGCTATTTACTCAGACAACCATTAATGAATATGGCAGGTCCAATGACCTCCGAGTTAGTCATGAATTATGTTGGAGAAAAAAATAGAGAAATTACTAGTGCTTTAACGTCTGCTATTTGGAGTGGAAGTTGGGTAATTAGTGGCTACATGGTAAAAATCATGTTTAGCAAAAACTATCCTTATGTAAATATATTTTTAATTACCGCGGCCCTTTATGCTTTTGGTGTTATTATGTATTATTTCTTGATTTTAGATTATGGTAAGCGAGAAAAACAGGGTTTAATTAAGTCTTAAAATATCAAAGTAAATTCAACACTTGACGAAATTGCATTTCCATTTTGCTTAGCAGTATTCCATTTTTTCATCGTATTTAGTGCTTTTTTAATTTCTTCCTTACAACTACATTCTTTTTCCTTAATTTGTATAATTTCCGAAACAGTCAACTCACCTTTTAAATTAACATTTCCAACAATTTTAAAACTACCAAAAATAGGTTTAACAATTTGTTTAGATTTAAAATATGAAAGAATATATTCTTTAATAGCTAATTCATTTCCGGTATAAGATGGTTTTGTATTTTCATTAGAAGTCATTCCTGAAGTGGCAGGTATTGCTGCTGATTTTGTGCTAACTACAGAATTAGCATTTTCAAACTTAGTTGATTTTTCTAATACCGTTTCTGACTTTATGGCGTTTTTAGAATCGCTTTCCTCACCCAATTTTTTATATGATTTATCAGTTTCGTCAATTGCATCGATTGCAGAACTTGAATTTTTATTGGCAACTGAAACACTACCCGACTCTAATTGTCCGTTATTGCTTTTTTCTTTTTTCTTAAATTCTGATTTATCATCCAATGCAACTGCTTTTTGTGCTAAAGCGGCTAAGTCTTCGTCATTTTTATTTTTAGAAATATCTTTTGAAAAAATGACTGATTCGGAAGAGCCTTGTTGATTTTCAGATAAAGCAATAGCGGATTCAGAAACTGAACCATTAACAACTTCACTCTTTCCATTTTTCGACATTATTAAATCTTGAGATTTTGCTTTCTCTTCAACTTTATCTTTTTCAAATGAAACTGTATCTTCTTCAACAGCTTCTAATTGAGGCTTAGGCTTATCATTATTTTTTGTTTCGTTCAATACAATATTAGTTTCAGAATCATTTTTAGTTTGATTTAAAAAGAAAATAGAAATTATAATTATCAAAATAATTGTAGCAGCAGCGCTAAACCAAATAATTTTATTTTTTGAACCACCTTTATTAGCATCATCAATTTTTTTAGAAATAGATAAATTCAACTCATTGATTAAAACTTCAGCTTTTAATGAATTCGAATGCGCAGCAAAGCCCTCTAAAGCTTCTTTTTCAAAATCATCCATTTGCTCAACCTCAATTGAGTTTTTGGATGTTGTATCTAAAAGTTTCAGTAACTCGTCAGCAGATAATGGTTTATTTTCATCAAGATTCTTCACTATTTTTTTCTAATTTAATTTTCAAATTTCGTTTACCATTTTGTATAAAACTCTTCACTTCATTTATTGAATACCCAGTAATTTCAACTATTTCATTATAAGATTTTTCTTTTAAATAAAAAAGGTCAATGCATTTTTTTTGGTCTTCACTCAATTCATTAATAGCCTTTTCTAATAAATTATATTGTATTTCTTTTTCTTCTTCTTTATTTGGATGCAAAGTGCTTTCTGTTTCCATAAAATAGTCGGCATGTATTTGCATATCAATCTCTTTTTTTAATTTTGATTGCTTTGATCGAATAATCATCAAACAATGATTCTTAGAGAAAGTATAAAGCCAACTTTTAAAATAGTCAATATTAAATTTCAATAAATCAGTCAATAATTTTTCAAAAACTTGCATAACAGCATCCTTTGCCTCATCTTCATCTTTTAAATACTTTAAAGAAAGCCCTAAAACCAAGTGAGAATATCTTTTATATAAAATACCTACAAACACATTATTTTTGGTGTTTTTATACTCTGCAATTAATTCGTTATCAGAGAAATGAATGTATTTTTCGTTATAAAGCAATATATATATAAAAATTAAATATAAGATTTTTTAAGTACAAGATTTAAACTAAAAAATGCTTTGTTTAAAATTTTGTTAATGTTATATTTGTCTCAAATAGTAACAAATAACGTTTGTTAAACTTAATTAATTATTGAATTTTTTAATAAAATATAGCTTATTAATAATTTTAGCTTTCTTAAGCTTAAGCTTTCAGCAACAACAAGGTTTTGATCCAAATGCCAAAGTTAAAGCAGTATTTCTTTATAATTTTACAAAATATTTTGAGTGGCCTGATAAAATGAAATCTGGTAATTTTATTATTCAAATTATTGGAACAAATTCAAATCTTAATCAGGAACTCAATAAAATGTCATCTTCTAAGCAAGTAGGTAACCAAAAACTAGAAATTAAAACCTCAACAAGCATAGATTTATCAATTCAACCACATAT
>JBILOV010000237.1:0-3682 GCA_044374335.1 Bacteroidia bacterium
ATATTATATTTCTTTTAAGTGAATCTTCTGATATGTTAAAAGAAATTACTTCAAAATATAAAGGAAAAGGTTGTTTGGTTGTTACTGAAAAAAATGGATTAGCAAAGGTTGGTTCTGCCATTAATTTTGTGGCAATTGATAGTAAGTTAAAATTTGAATACAATAAGAATAATGCTTTAAAAGAAGGATTAAAAACCGGCGACGGGCTAAACAGTTTAGCTATTGTAATTGATTAAATATTTTTTTAAATTTGAATAAGTGTTAAAAGCTTCTAAATCATATCATTACCTTAAAAGCATTTTATGCTTTTTATTTCTGCTTGTTTGTCAAAATCATTATGCACAAACCGATTTACTATTGGAAGCCCAAAGACTTTGTAATGAAAAGAAATTTGATGAAGCCTTACCAATTATTGAAAAAATTATTATTCATCCTGACACAAAAAATGATCCGCAAACATGGCACATTCGTTCTTTTGCCTATATTCAAACATTTAAGCAATCTGGATCTGCATCAACTTCCAAAATTAATTTATTAGATACCGCTATGTTTTCCGCATTAAGATCAATACAATTAGATACGGAAAAAGGATTTACTGAAAACAATATTTCATTTATTAAAAATGGAGCCATTTCCTATTATAAATTAAGTATTATGCTTTTGCAAGATTCATTAAATAGTTCAAAATCTGAGGAGTATTACTTAAAATATAAAAAATACACCACTGTTTTTGATCCAACATTTGATTTTAAGCAAAAAGATATTAATTATTATAATACTACTGGCAGTACATTTGAAGACTTGTATATGAGAAATAATTTTAATCAAAAATATGGAGATGTTGCAAAAAATGCCTTATTAAAAGTATTAGAAATAGACAGTAAAAATATAAGTGCTAATATTAACTTAGGTATTTTATATTATAATCAAGGTGCAACATTAATGCGAATGATGGATTATGATGTTGATTTAGCTCAGTTAGATGTAATTCAAGAAAATGCTAAAAAATTATTCAAACAATCTTTACCATTTATGATAAAGGTTTATGAATTAGATCCAAAAGCTGAAAAAGCATTAGAGAGTTTGCAAGGGATTTATTCAGCTTTACTGGATGATGAAAAAGCAAATGAATTCAAGCAAAAGAAAGAGGCCTTAAACAAAAAATAAGAGGCTGCTGTTATATGAAATTTAGATTCACCATTGGTAGAAAAATAGGAACAGGTTTTGGAGCATTACTTTTTTTAACTCTTATAGCCTTTATTTTTACCATTGTGATTGTTACTAAAAGTAAACAATCAACAGAATCTGTGGTAGGTCAAGTAACACCATCGGTATCATCTTTAAAAGAATTCAATTTTATTTTACAAAAATCGCAAACCTTAATATCAAAATGGTATTATAATCAATCTGGAAATGACGATCCCTCAAAAACAGAATTGCGAAACTTAATTAATAAAGATTATCCTCATATAAAAACAGAAATCAATTCATTATCAAAAGATTGGACCAAAGAAGAAAAAGCGAAAGCTAAAACAATCATTCAATATAGTGATGGTTTATTTAGATTATATCAGGAAGAAATTATGACTCCTCTTAATTCATGGGAAAGCTATCAAGATGCAAATGTTATCTTTTTAGTAACTTCTCCTTTTGAAGATAGTCAGGAAAAAATTAAAATGCTTTATGTACAATTAAACGACTTAATTACTCAAAAAGAATTAAATGCTGAAACTACTAAAGAACAAATGTTTAGTTCATTTAATTTTTTAGACAGATTTGTAAAATTATTAGGTATTGGTTTATTTATTGGTGGAATACTAATTGCTGTTTTTACAACAAACTCAATTACAAAGCCTATACAACAACTAAAAAAAATGTTATTATCAATGGGCTTAGGTATTTTACCAAAGGAACGAATAAATTATAGAACAGATGAAATTGGTGAAATGGGTATTGCATTAAATAGTTTAGTAGAATCGATGGAAAGCACCACTGAATTTGCCAAACAAACAGGAGCTGGAAATTTTGAAGCAGAATATAAACCTCTAAGTAAAGATGACCGTCTAGGTCTGGCTTTACTAAAAATGAGAGATGATCTATCTGAAAATGAAAGAGTTTTAGAACAAAAAGTAGTAGCAAGAACTGAAGAGGTTGTGAAACAAAAAGAAGAAATTGAAGAAAAAACAAAAGAACTTGAAATATTATTTAAACAAGTAACAGATAGTATCCATTACGCAAAACGTATTCAGGAAGCCATCTTACCTCCTAATAATTTAGTTAAACAAGTTTTACCAGAATCTTTTGTATTATATAAACCTAAAGACATTGTAAGTGGTGATTTTTATTGGATTGATAAAAAAAACAACTGGAGTTATTTTGCAGCCGTTGATTGTACTGGCCATGGTGTTCCTGGTGCATTTATGAGTATTGTAGGTTATAACTTATTGAAAGATATTTTAAAAAACACCGAGAGTATTGAGCCATCTATAATAATGGATAAAATGAATGATGGTGTAGCCAACACATTACACACAAATACAGCATCAGGTAAACAAACCAAGGATGGCATGGATATGACACTTTGTGCATTAAACTATCATACTTTGGAATTACAGTTTTCGGGAGCCTTCAATCCACTTTATATTATTCGTAATAACGAATTAATACAATACAAAGCAGATAAATTTCCAGTAGGCATGTTTATTGGCGAAAAACAAAATTTCACCAATAATCTAATACAGTTGCAAAAAAACGACAGCATTTATATTTTCTCTGATGGTTATGCTGATCAGTTTGGAGGACCTAAAGGCAAAAAATTTATGGCAGGAAACTTTCGTCAATTATTGTTAGATTTATCTAAACATCCAATAGAAAAACGAAAAACAATTCTTAATCAAACTATTGAAGAATGGAGAGGTAATTTAGAACAAGTTGATGACATTTTAATTATAGGTGTTCAGGTTTAAAAAAAATAAAAATCATACAATGCCAACATTGACATCGTATGATTTAAAGAAATTAATATAATACTATTTATTTTTTGCGCAAACCTTTCTTTTCTGAAGCAATAATTAAATATTTAGAAACGCTCCAAAATTTTTCCTGATCAAGTATTACAATTTTATCAATAGAAGCTGAACCTTCAATTAATTTATATGAATCAGTTGGGTGAGTTGATACCAATTTAACTTTATCACCGTGAATGGGGATTTCTCTAGTTTGCGTAATATCAATTTTTGTAAAATAATTTCTATCTAAACGTTCATTTAATCTTGCCACTTTCCCTAATCCAATAAAACCGCCACTTTTTGTTATCACGCCTTTTTCAGTTAAATCTTTATTCGATCCAATTAAATAATAAGCCGTTTGAAGTTTTTCTGTTTTCATATTAGACTCTTCAACCTCTTCATTATACCTTATTTTTAAATTTGCAAAATCAACATTAAGCTTTTCAAGATTTGATTTCAGTTTTGTAATTTCAAATTCCTTATCATTAACTTGGTTTGAAAGATTTGAAACTGCTAATCTTATTTCATCTGCTTTTAAATTAGAATTTTCTAACTTTTTTGTTAAACTTGCAGCCTTTTGCTTGTTTTTATTTAACAAATCATAAATCACCTGAATGTCATTAATAATTTGATCTTTATTTGATTTTTTAAATTCAACACTTTCTGATTTAGTT
>JBILOV010000142.1:0-6319 GCA_044374335.1 Bacteroidia bacterium
ATGAGGTTTCAGGTTTTTTTAAGGGAACTTCTGTTTTCGGTTCTGAACTAAAAATTGTAATTATCAACATTAAAAGACCAACAGCTATTGGGGTTGCAAATAAAATATATTTAAAATCGTTATAAGTTTTTTTTTCAGGATTTGCTTGAGTTGTTTTACTTTTTACTTGGTGGTAATGTCTTTTGTAATAATCTTTTCGTTTTAAATCTTCATCAGATGTCGACCATTCCTTTTGCCCCCTTTTTCTGTGGTTATATGGTTGATTTTTAAATGTAGTTTGATTGGTAGTATTTGCGTTATCATATCGGCTTCTTGTATGAGGATTAATAAGCGTATTATAAGCTTTTAAAATATTTTCAAATATTTTTTTTGAATTAGGGTCGTGCGGATTTTTATCCGGATGATAAATTTTTACTAGTTTTCTAAACGAAGTTTTTATTTCAATATCACTAGCATTTTTTGTGAGTCCTAGTATTGAATAGTAATCTGACATTAAAATTAAAACAGCGTATCTAATTTATAGTTGAAAAAATAAAATGCCTTTGTGAAATTAGTTTACTTTATAAGTTTAGTAAAGTTAAAATAAGACACAAAGCGTTTAAATTTAATTATTATATTTTTATTTACTAACAAGGTAAAATAATTAAGTGATTTAAGAAATGTTAAAATACTTACTTTAAACAGTAAATACTGCTAAATATAACAATTTATCGACTATTATTGAAATTTGACTGACAATTTGTTTCTATTCAAATAAAAAGGTCTTTTTATTTTGTTTTTCACAAATATCGTTTTAATATTGCATGACTTTTGGACAAGCGCCAAAATATCGTTGCTATGAAACAAATTTACTTAATATTAACGCTTTTTTTGATTATTTCATTACATGGATTTTCGCAAGGTGGTGTTATTATTTTAGAGGGAAATTACCAAGGAAAAAACATTTATATTCAAAATCCCTTTGGAAGCGGTGGCGTTGGTTTTTGTGTAACAGAGGTTTTAGTTAATGGAAATATTACTACCGACGAAAGTAATTCAAGTGCTTTTGAAATTGATTTCACACCGCATAAATTAGCAATTGGAGAAAAAATTGATGTAAAAATTAAACATAAAGAAGATTGTAAGCCCAAAGTTTTGAACCCGGAAGTTTTAAAGCCTAAGAGTACATTCGAAATAGTAAGCATGTCTGTTGAAAATGATGGTACTGTTAAATGGTCAACAAAATCAGAAATTGGTAAATTAGCATTTGCGGTTGAGCAATTCCGTTGGAACAAATGGGTTAAAGTAGGTGAGGTTGATGGTGTAGGAACTCCTAGTGCAAATAATTATACATTTAAAATCGTACCACATTCTGGTAAAAATCAAATCAGAGTTCGTCAGACAGATTTCAGTGGTCAGCCGCGATTTTCCAAAGCTGTAGATTTTATTTCTGAAGTTCCTGAAATTTCTTTTGCCCCGTTAAAAGTGAGTAAAGATATAAGTTTTGTATCTGTTGATAAGCCTTTTGAAACAATGTATGAAATTTATGATCAGTACGGTAATGTTGTAAAAAGAGGTTTTGGATCAATAGTTGATGCTTCAAATTTAGCTAAAGGTGGTTACTTCCTAAACTATGATAACAAAATGGCTGAATTTATTAAAAAATAGCATAGTTATAAAAAAACTTAAAACGCCTCGAATAATATTCGGGGCGTTTTTATTTAATCTAATTTAAACCTATTTTTGTATTATGTATACAATTAAAGTAAACGGAAATCAGGAGTTTAAAACAGAACTTAAACACCAAAATGGTAATATTTTTGGAACTCTAAATGGAAAAGAATTTTCAGCAGATATTATAAAAATAAGAGATGATGTTTATCATTTATTAAAAGATGATATTTCTTATAATTTAGAAATAGTAAAACATGTGCCTGAAGAAAAACAGTTGGTTGTAAAAATAAATAATACAACCTATACATTAGGCATAAAAGATAAGTATGATGATTTACTTCATAGCTTAGGACTTGATAGTTTAGCTTCTAAAAAAGTTAATGATATTAAAGCGCCAATGCCTGGTATGGTATTAAATATAATGGTTACAGAAGGCCAAGAAGTAAAAAAAGGAGATCCACTAATTGTATTGGAAGCTATGAAAATGGAAAATGTTTTAAAATCGCCAACAGATGGCATCATTAAAAAAATAGCTATTAATAAAGGAATTGCTGTAGAAAAAAATCAACTATTAATCCAATTTTAAGATGAATGATAGAAGAGAATTTTTCAAGAAATTAGGATTACTAGGACTAACCGGAATTGCTACAAAATTAGTGAGTAATGAACAGTTAAATGTGCTTGAAAAATTAGGGGAGCAAGGCGTTCAAAATTCTCAATTTACTTTGCCTGCACTTTCATATTCTTACAATGCATTAGAACCTTTTATTGATGAGCAAACGATGATAATTCATCACACAAAACATCATCAAGCATATATTGATAAATTAAATAAGGCAATTGAAAACATAGGAGGTAAATTTGTTTTAGAAGAGTCTTTTAAAACGATTTCTAAAGCAGATGTTGCTATTCGCAATAACGGTGGTGGACATTTTAATCACACTATGTTTTGGCAATTAATGATGCCAAACCCAAATACGAAAGAAAATAATCCTTCCGGTAAGTTAGCTGAATCAATCATTAAAGATTTTAAATCATTTGCAGAATTTAAAAAAGAATTCACCGAAAAATCAACTAAAATTTTTGGTAGTGGATGGTGTTGGCTTATTGAACAAGAAGGTAAATTAAAAATATGCACAACGGCTAATCAGGATAATCCTTTAATGGATGTAGCATCTGAAAGAGGAAAGCCAGTTTTGGCATTAGATATTTGGGAACATGCCTACTATTTAAAATATCAAAATAAACGCGCTGATTATATAAATAATTGGTGGAATATTGTTAATTGGGAAAAAGCTGAAGAGCTTTATAATTCTAAATAATTTTTTAAACCCGATTAATTTAATCGGGTTTTTTGTTTCTATTGCTCAGCATTTTTAGGTAAATTAGAGCCTTAAATTTTTACTATGTTACGTACACATACTTGCGGCGAATTACGCTTATCAGACATTAACAAACAAGTTACTTTAAGTGGCTGGGTTCAAAAATCCAGAGACTTAGGAGGAATGACTTTTATTGATTTAAGAGATCGTTATGGTATTACACAACTTGCTTTTAACGAAGAAGTTGATAAGGATATGAATGCACAAGCACGCAGTGTTGCACGTGAATTTGTAATACAAGTTACAGGAACTGTTATTGAGCGTGAAAGCAAAAATAAAAATAACACTACTGGTGAAATTGAAATTTTAGTGAAGGACTTTAAAATTTTAAATACATCTCAAACACCTCCATTTACTATTGAAGACAACACGGATGGTGGGGATGAATTGCGTATGAAATACCGCTATCTGGATTTAAGAAGAAACGAAGTGCGTAAAAATTTGGAGTTACGCCATCGTATGGCTATTGAAACGCGTAATTATTTGGATAAATTAAATTTCTTAGAAGTTGAAACACCTGTTTTAATAAAATCTACACCAGAAGGAGCACGGGACTTTGTAGTGCCAAGTCGTATGAATGCTGGTCAGTTTTATGCATTGCCTCAATCACCACAAACCTTTAAGCAATTATTAATGGTAGGTGGTTTTGATAGATATTATCAAATAGTAAAATGTTTTAGAGATGAGGATTTACGTGCTGATAGACAACCGGAGTTTACTCAAATTGATTGTGAGATGAGTTTTGTTGAACAACAAGATATCTTAGATACTTTTGAAGGCTTAGTGCGTCACTTATTTAAAGCTGTTAAAAATATTGATATGCCTCATGTGCCACATATGACATATGCTGACGCTATGCAATTTTATGGTAACGATAAGCCTGATACTCGTTTTGAAATGAAGTTTGTTGAAATGAATAAAGTTGTTTCTGGTAAAAACTTTAAGGTATTTGATGAGGCGGAATTGGTAGTTGCTATTTGCGCTAAAGGTGCAGCGGAGTATACTCGCAAACAGTTAGATGAGTTAACTGAATGGGTAAAGCGTCCACAAATTGGAGCAACTGGTTTAGTATATGCGCGTCATAATACTGACGGCACTATTAAATCAAGTGTAGATAAATTTTATAGCGAACCTGATTTAAAAGCTTGGTCTGAGGCTTGCGGCTCTCAACCTGGTGATTTAATTTTAGTATTAGCAGGTTCCGATGAAAAAACGCGAAAGGCCATGAGTGAGTTACGTTTAGAAATGGGAACTCGTTTAGGTTTAAGAGATAAATCAAAATTTTCTGCTTTATGGGTAATTGATTTTCCTTTATTAGAATGGAATGACGGAGATCCTAATTTATTGGCATCTTTAGCAGGTCGTTGGCATGCAAAACATCATCCATTTACTTCTCCTAAACCGGAGGATTTTGAATTACTAAAAACAGATCCGGGAGCTGTAAGAGCAAACGCTTATGATTTAGTGATTAATGGTGTAGAAGTTGGTGGTGGAAGTATTCGTATTCATAACAAAGAGTTGCAAGCACAAATGTTTGATTTGTTAGGATTCACAAAAGACGAAGCTCAAAAACAATTTGGTTTTTTAATGAATGCCTTCGAATTTGGCGCACCTCCTCATGGTGGTTTAGCCTTTGGATTTGACAGGTTATGTTCTTTATTTGGTGGAAGCGATAGTATCAGAGATTTTATAGCTTTCCCTAAAAATAATTCGGGACGTGATGTGATGATTGATAGTCCAAGTGAAATTAGCGATGAGCAATTAAAAGAATTAAATATTTTATCTACTGTTGAAACAAAATAATTGATAATATTAGGTTGCATATCATTTTTAGTAATAGGATTAATTCTTGGATTAATTGGTGGTGGTGGTTCCATATTGGGTGTTCCTGTATTGGTTTACATTATGGGATATAGTGCAGATGAGGGAACTAGTTATTCACTATTTATTGTTGGCGTAACATCTTTAATAGGTGCTATCGCTTATTTAAAAAAAGGAGAAATTAGTTTTGAAGCTATTCTACAATTTGCTTTAGCATCTTTAACAACCGTGTTTTTTGTACGTCATTTTTTAATGCCTGTTATTCCTTCAATAATTTATTTTTCCGGATTTAAAATTTCAAAACACATGTTGATTATGATTATGTTTTCTGTTTTGATACTTGCATCATCAGTTAGTATGATTAAGAAAAAAAAATATAATAGAATTAACGAAGTCAAATGGGATGAATTTGCAAAAAGTCCAATGGGATTACCATTTGTTATTTTGCTAGGAATAACAGTTGGTTTTATTACTGCCTTTGTTGGTGCTGGAGGTGGTTTTATAATTGTGCCAGTATTGATTTTCTTTTTAAGATTAAATTTTAAAAAGGCAATTGGAACATCATTATGTATTATTGCTTTAAATTCTTTAATAGGATTTACCGGAAGCATCGGTCATCAAAAAATTGATTGGGCATTTTTGTTGATTGTTTCAGTCATTTGTGCAGTAGGAATTTTGCTTGGAAGTTTATTTTCTAATAAAGTTTCTCCGCAAAAATTAAAACCTGCTTTTGGTTGGTTTACATTGGCAGTTGGTTTTTTTGTTTTAATAAAAGAAACATTATTATAATATTGTGGCAAAATCTAAAGGAGGAGTGTTTAAAAAAATAGTTATGCTGTTTGTGTTATGTGCATTAACATTTGCAGCTTATTGGGTGTACGAAAATATTTTTAAAAGTAATGTACAATTAAACAGTAAAAAATTCACGTACATCTATATAAAAACAAATGCAACTTTTGATGATGTTTTAGAAGAGTTGTATTCCGAAAATATAATTGAAGATCGAAAAAGTTTTGAATGGATTGCTAAAGGAATGAATTTACCTAATAATATCCATTCAGGTAAATTTAGAATTGATATGAAGATGAGTAATCGGTCAATTATAAATATGATTAAGAAAGGGAAACAAGAAAAAGTTAAATTGTTTTTTAATTCTCAAATCAGAACCAAAGAACAATTTATAGATTACGTGTCTGATAAATTAGAAATTGAAAATGCAGACCTTAATAATTATTGCTCAAACGAATCTATTTTAAACGAAAAATATGGATTAAATAGCGAAAATTTTATGTCGTTCATTATTCCAAAAACGTATGAAGTTAACTGGACAATTCCCCTTGATGAATTATTTTCGTTATTTGAAAAATCTTATAGTGACGTATGGACAAAAGAAAATATCTCAAAAGCAAAAGTTTTAGGATACACAATTCCTGAACTTGTTACAATTGCCTCTATTGTTCAAA
>JBILOV010000143.1:0-6313 GCA_044374335.1 Bacteroidia bacterium
ATACTGATATACTAATCTTGATTTTTTAATTTTACCATAGTTAAAATAGTAGCAATAGCAACTGTTTCGCCGGTTTCGTCATACACATCTACTAACCATTTCACAATTCCCTTTGCAATATCTTCAGCGTTCTTTTTTTCTTGCTCTATTTTTTCCTTACAAGTAAATCTAACGCCAATGGTACTACCCATATAAACTGGTTTAGTAAAACGGCATTCATCAATACCATAATTCAGTAATACAGGACCTTTTTTAGCATTTACAAATAATCCCGCAGCCTTACTTAATATATAATAACCGTGGGCTACACGTCCTGTAAAAATAGTTCCTTCCAAAGAGGTTACATCTGTATGAGCATAAAAATGATCACCACTAACGTTTGCAAAGTTTACAACATCAGCTTCTGTAATGGTGTGTTTAGCTGTAATTAATGTTTCTCCAATTTCTAAATCTTCAAAATACTGACGGAACGGATGAATGTCTTTTTCTATTTGTTGAGCGCCTTGCTGATACTGATTTAAAATAGCGGTAATAGTTGTTGGCGAACCTTGAATGGCAGTACGTTGTAAATAATGAAACACGCCACGTTTACCGCCCATTTCTTCTCCACCACCTGCCCTACCCGGCCCACCATGCACTAACATTGGCATTGGCGAACCATGACCTGTACTTTCTTTAGCGCACTCAGCATTTAAAACTAAAATACGACCATGCATACAAGCCGCACCAATTGTATACTTGCGAGCAATCGTATTATCAGCCGTAATGATTGAACTTACTAAAGATCCTTTCCCCATTTTAGATAACTCAATCGCATCTTCAATAGTTTTGTACGGCATAATAGTACTTACAGGACCAAAGGCTTCTACATTATGGCAATCAATATTGGTGAATGGTTTATCGTTATAAAAAATAATTGGCGGCATAAAAGCGCCTTTATGTTTATCTGCACCTTTTACTTCAAAGTTTTCAAAATTACCAATAATTATTTTTTGAGTTTTAGAAAGCAATTCTACTTTTTCTTTGACTTCAATTAATTGAGACATGCCAGCTAATGAACCCATACGAACACCTTCCGTATTTGGATCACCAATGACATTTTGTGCTAAGCGTTTACCTAAGGCAATTTGCACATCTTCTACCATGTTCTCAGGAACAATGATACGACGCACGGCTGTACATTTTTGCCCTGCTTTGGTTGTAATTTCTCTTGCTACTTCTTTGATAAAAATATCGAACTCCGGCATAGTTGGCGTAACATCTGTACCCAATACACAGCAGTTTAACGAATCAGCTTCCATATTAAAATGAACCGCTTCTTGTAATAAACGCGGATGCGCTTTCAACATTTTTCCTGTTGAGGCAGAACCCGTAAACGTTACGATGTCCTGGCTTTCCACATGCTCTAAAATACCATTTGCACTTCCACAAATTAATTGCAATGCACCTTCGGGTAAAATTTTACTTGCAATAATTTCTTTAACAACTGCTTCCGTTAAAAAAGAAGTTAATGCTGCGGGCTTCACAATAGCAGGAACTCCTGCCAACCAGTTAACCGCTACTTTCTCCAACATGCCCCACACTGGGAAGTTGAAGGCATTGATGTGAATAGCTACACCTTCTTTTGGCACACAAATATGGTGACCAATAAACGTATTATTTTTTGACAAACGAGCTACATCCCCATCATAACAAAATGTTTCGTTAGGAAATTGGCGACGTAATGAAGCGTATGTAAATAAATTACCAATACCACCTTCAATGTCAACCCAACTGTCAATTCGAGTAGCGCCGGTTGCCCAGGAAATTTTATAAAAATCTTCTTTTTTACTTTGTAAGTGTAATGCTAATGCCTTTAACATTAAGCCTCTTTGTTGAAAGGTCATGTTTCTAAGCTTTGGCCCACCAACGGTACGCGCATAATTACACATGGCCGCAAAATCTAATCCTTTGCTACTAACAGTGGCAATTGCTTCGCCTGTAATAGCGTTATATAATTCCTGCCCGCTTTCGGAACCAGCAGCCCATTGCCCTAAGGCGTAGTTTTGTAATTTGTTCATAGAAATAAAAAGCTAATTAAAACTGAAAATTAGCGAATAATTACGGGAATTCAAAAACCTAATTTTTCAATAAACTAGATGGCATTAAATGATAATAGGTAGATAATTAAACCAATCTCTTTAAGAAAAAAGTTCCAAAAGGTACCAAAGACAATAAAAATGCAAAAACAGAATTTTTAAAAGAAAGTTTTACTTTAAAAAACATGAGCGCTAATAATAACATAAATGCTACAAATAAAACACCGTGTATGCTTCCAATTGGTCGCACATACTCAGGTGTATGAAATAAATATTTTAAAGGCATGGCTATAAACAATAATAATAGATAGCTATAGCCTTCTACTTTCCCTATTAGTAAAAACCATTTGGTAACTGTTGTGTTTTCCATTTGTTATAAATGTAAGGTAAATATTTTTAATTCTAGTTTAAACTTTTGTACCTTCATTATAGTCAACAACAATAAATTATAATGCAATGAATAAAAAAATCATCTTATTATTTTTAGTTCTCTTATTAAATTTTATCGGCAAATCGCAAAGTTTGTATTTTCCTCCAACAATAGGTAACGTTTGGGATTCAATATTACCTTCTAACTTAAATTACTGTCAAGCCAGAATTGATTCGCTTTACAATTATTTACAAGTAAAAAATACAAAATCATTTATCATATTAAAAAACGGCAAACGTGTTTTAGAAAAATATTTTGGACCATATACTAAAGACTCACTATGGTATTGGGCTTCAGCAAGTAAAAGTTTAGCAAGTTTCATAACAGGAGTTGCACAACAAAAAGGTTTTATCAATATTAATAATCAAGTCTCGCAATATTTAGGAACCGGATGGACAAGCGCTCCATTAGTTAAAGAAAATATGATTACCGTAAAACATTTACTTAACATGACAAGCGGTTTGCAAGATGCACCACCTTTACCATGCGATAATGAAGATACGGTCAAAGCATGTTTAACTTATACAGCAAATGCAGGTACGCGTTGGGCATATCACACAGGAGCTTACCGAAAAGTACAAGACGTGGTAAGTAACGCTGTGGGACAAACCTATAATACAATTACCAATAATTGGATAGAAACAAAAACAGGAATGACTGGTTTTTGGTTACAGCAGTTATATTATAGCAAAGCCAGAGACATGGCTCGTTTTGGTTTATTAAATTTAAATAAAGGTATTTGGAATACAGATACACTGATGAAGGACACTGCCTATTTTAGAGCGATGACCAACACCTCGCAAAATTTAAATTTAGCATATGGCTATTTATGGTGGCTTAATGGAAAAGCAAGCAAGATGGCACCGGGATACCAAATAGTATTTCCTGGAACTTTAATGAGTAATGCGCCTAACGACATGTATGCTGCTTTAGGAAAAAACGATCAAAAAATTTATGTGGTACCAAGTCAAAATTTAGTAATAGTTAGACAAGGCAATGCTGCAGATGCAAGTACCTTGGCAGCTTCAACATTTGATAATGTACTTTGGGATTATATTAATAAATTGGATTGTAGTGTGACAGCCATTCAAAATAATAATAGTAACAATCAATATTTATTTGCTATGTATCCAAATCCTGTCAATGATATTTTAACGATTGAAAATACATCTTTATCACTAACTAAAGCAAGCATATTTGATATCTTTGGAAATATGATGTTTTCAATCAATGATATTCAAAATAACTTAAAAACGACAATAGATTTTTCAATTTTTAAAAAGGGAATTTATTTTATTGAATTACAAGACATCCATAAAAATAATAGTGTCAAAAAAATAGTGAAATTTTAAAACGCTCTTACTTTATCATTCCTGTAAATGCCACCATTATACAATTATAAAACCGCCGAAGAAGCATTACAATTAGTGCAATCTAACCACCGTGTTTTTTTACATGGCAGTGCTGCTACACCTATTCACTTAATTAATAAACTACTTGAGCAAAAAAACAGACTAAAACAAGTAGAACTTGTAAGCATAACCCAGCAAGGTGTTGATTTAAATAGTCCTGAATTAGAAGGACACTTTTTTATTAATTCTTTATTTGTTTCAAAATCAAATCGTGAAGCAGTAAATAATAAAACGGGCGATTACGTACCTGTTTTTTTAAGCGAAATTCCGCTTTTATTTACGCGAAATATTTTACCGCTTGATGTAGCCATCGTTCATGTTTCGCCACCAGACAAGCACGGTTATTGCTCTTTAGGAACATCTGTGGATATTGCGAGAGCAGCGATAGATACTGCAAAAACAGTAATAGCACAAGTAAATCCTAACATGCCACGCGTTAGCGGTGATGGCTTTGTGCCTTTTAGTAAATTTGATGCAGCGGTATGGATTGACGAACCACTGCCAGAAGTAAATTATAATGAAGGCGCAGATGAAACTACAAAAAAAATTGGTAAGCTAGTAGCAGAACTTATAGAAGATGGCGCCACCTTACAATTAGGAATTGGAACGATCCCCGATTCTGTTTTAAGAAATTTAAGCAATCATAAAAATTTAGGGTTACATACCGAAATGTTTTCGGATGGAGCTATTCCATTAATAAAAAATGGCATCATTAATAATAGCCAAAAGAAAAAAGTAAGAGGTTACTGTGTTACATCTTTTTTATTGGGTACACGTGCATTGTATGATTTTGCAGATGATAATCCAATCATTAAATCGTTGGCTATTGATTATGTAAATGATCCTCGAGTATTAAGTCAAAACCCTAAAGTAACTGCTATTAATAGTGCCATTGAAATTGACTTAACGGGGCAAGTATGTTCCGATTCTATTGGCACCTATCAGTATTCAGGTATAGGAGGACAAATGGATTTTATTAGAGGAGCAGCACTTTCTGAAGGTGGTAAACCAATAATAGCAATGCCTTCCATTACAGCAAAAGGAATTTCACGTATTGTACCTTTTTTAAAAAAAGGGGCTGGTGTGGTTACAACACGTGGTCACATACATTGGGTAGTTACCGAATATGGTGCCGTTAATTTATTTGGAATGAATATGGAACAACGCGCTAAAGAACTAATTAAAATTGCTCATCCAAACCATAGAGAAGAATTAGAAAAGGAAGCGTTTGAAAGATTTAAATAAATTTAATCTTCTACCTCAACAATAATTGGTGCAATAATAAATTTCTCAATTAACTTTTCAATTTTAGGAGTCAGCTCATTTGTAAAAACTAAATGCTGGCACTTAGGCAAACTTAAAGCAAGTCTATCTATTTGCCCTTGCAATCCGTTTTTAATAATCATCTCGGCATCATCAATGACAAATAATTTTATTTTATTCAAATTAAAATTCTTTCGAAAATAAATTTCTAAAACTCTTTTTGCAGTGCCAATAACAACATCAGTTCCAAAATATATAGCCTCCGTTTGTGCATCAATTTTACCGCCTTCAAAAGCAACCTCTGATCTTAAATCCGTATTATATGAAAACAATTTAAATTGTTCCTTCATTTCCAAAGCTTTTACTTCATCTGAAACAATAATTAAAGCGCGAGGTGCATCTTCAAAAGCACTAACTAATTTTTGAATAGCTGAAATAATAATTGTTGAACTTTTTCCGCAACCTTTTGGCCCAATTCCAATTAAATCAGAACCTCCGTTAATTTTTGGAATAGATTTTAATTGCAATGGTTTAGGTACTTCAAAACCATGTTCGGTTATGGCAGTTGCTAATTTTTTATTTAATTTTTCTTTAAACATAGTTTTGATTATCTTTTTATTCCCCTTTTATTTAAAGCGGTTTGATATGCCTTTGCATTTTTTTGATGAATACTATACTCATTTGTAAAACACGAATACCCACTAAAATCAGCATTCGCACAAAAGTAGGTGTAATTATGTTTAGTATAATTTAAAACGGCATCAATTACAGAAGTGTTTACCAAACAAATTGGTCCGGGAGGTAAACCTTTATAGCGATAGGTATTATAAGGTGAGTCTATTTCCTTATCTACTGATAAAACACGCTGTACATCAAAATTTCCATTTGCAAACACAATTGTTGGATCTGCTTGTAATTTCATATCCTGTTTTAAGCGATTAATATATACACCGGCAATTTTTTGTTGTTCTGTTTTAATATGACTTTCACTTTGAACAATAGAAGCAATTGTAACAAGTTCAGGAATTGTGTATCCTAAAACTTTTGCTTTTGAGATATTTTCTTTTGTCCATACGTCACTATAAGATTTTTCAAATAACGAAAATAATTCATCAAGGGGAATTGTCCAG
>JBILOV010000144.1:0-6308 GCA_044374335.1 Bacteroidia bacterium
AAAAGAGATTAATGTAGAAAATGGAACTTTGAAACCGGAGAATTATGAAAACGAAATGTTTGATATCATAACTTCTTTTGAAGTTATTGAACACATTAATAATCCAAGGTCCGAATTACAAAATTGTTATAATATCTTAAGAAAAGGAGGTTTAGTTTATATAACCACCCCAAATTTTAATTCCTTACTTCGTTACCGTTTAAAAGCAGCATACAACATTATTACCTATCCCGAACATTTAACGTATTATACTCCAAAAACACTAAAAAAACTATTTGAGCTTTCTGGTTTCAAAAAATCAAAAATTATAACAACAGGTATTAGTTTAACCCGTTTTAGAATAAGTAGTGGTAGAAGTAATCAAAAAATAATTTCGGCTAAATCTGACGATGAAAAAATTAGAAATCTAGTGGATAATAAATGGTATCTACATCTTACAAAAAATATCATAAACAAGCTTTTAACTTACTTAGGTTTAGGAGATAGTTTAAAAGGTTGGTTTGTAAAATAATATACGTTTTACAATTATTTAGGTTGTTATATTGATGTTTTTTTTGCCTTTTTAAATGCTTTAGATTTAGTATTAAAATTAACATCATATTGGTGTTTTATGGCAAACAAACTTGCAACAAAAAATGGTAATTCAGGAATTCGTAATCGAACTAATGAGCCAAAATTTGCCACTGTTAAGCCAACCGAAAATGCAAAAAATAAGGAAAATAACATTGAAAACAGGATTAGCGAATTTTGGGTAAGGAATTTAAAAAAGCCTCGAACTTTTAGTTTAATTAATAGAAAAATAGTTAAAATAAGGAGATAGCTATTTTCTAAAGCAGAAATTAACATTACCGGATTTCTTACATCCCAAATACCTGGCCTAAAAATACCTGCAAATATTGCTGATGGTGCTTTGGATGCTATTCCGCCGGCGCTTGCGTCAAAATCACCAATATCAAATGATTTGCCTCCATAATGTTCCGCCTTCATATCTTGTTGAGTTACTACAGCCTTATCTAATACGGTATCTAGTTTATAAGCCCCAAGTGATTCGCCCATTTGGTTTAAGGCTACGTAGCATAAAAGTCCGGCAATAGATAATAATAAAGGAGAAGCAATCATTCTAATAAAACTATGTTTTATTTTTTTGACGAGATTATTACTAAGCCATAAAATTGAGCCTGGTAATAAAGCAAAAAAGATGTAAGGTTTGATTGCTAAAATAATAAAGCTGGCAATAAATAAATATAGGGCGAATGATAATTTTCTTTCTTTTTTAATAAAAAAATGATAAAAACTATATGTAAACCAACCTACGGCAGACAGTGTAAAAGAATCTTTCATTAAGCCAGAACCCCAAAATACACAAGAAGGTATAAATAAACATGCAATAGCAAATTCACGTTTTAAGTCAGGAAATTCTTGTAGGAAAGTTTGATATAACCTCCATAAACCACCATATGTAATACAAGCTACTAATACAGCTGTTGAAAAGTAAGAATGAAGACCTATTGTTACAATTGGTATTAGGAGTTTAACAACAAAAAATGAATTATTGTCTCTTGGCGAATATACAGGATAACCAGTTTCTTCATTAAAATTAAAAAAATGTCCTTTAGCATCTCCCAACCAGCCAATCCAAAAATCATCTAAATCATTAAACATAAGATGTGCGTATGCCGATGAAGTTTGAAAATAATTTGTGGTATCGCCACCTCCGTAATAAAAAAAATAGATTAAGCCTAAAGCAATAGCTCCAAAAACACGTACCATTAACCCTTTGGTGAAATAGGCATATTCTGGTTTAGTGCGAATATGTTTTTTAGAAATGTAATACCCATACGCATACGCCCCCAAAATATATAAGGGAGTTAATAAAATGTCAAAAATGCTCAAAAGTGGGTTCATGCAAGTATAAAAATACTATTTTTACTTTAAATTATGGCTGTGAGTAAAACCTTTGTATTTGTTTCTATTGATGGGATGACTGATGCGCTTGGCCAATCTCAGGTTTTGCCCTATTTGGTGGGCTTGGCGAAAAAAGGGAATAAGGTTGGAGTCATCAGTTGTGAAAAAAAAGAAAATTGGGATTTACAACATCATACCATTCAGGCTATTGTCAGTGAGGCAGGTATTTCTTGGGATTATTGTTTTTATAATACTGGCAAACCTTTCATATCTCAAATTCAAAATTATTTGGCACTTAAAAAAATCGTAATTTCTAAAATTTTAAATAAAGAAACTCCCAGTAATATTGTGCTGCACTGCCGAAGTTATTTGGCCGGATTAATTGGACTTTATTGTAAGAGAAAAATGAATACCGGTTTTATTTTTGACATGCGTGGCTTTTGGGCTGATGAAAGAGTGGAAGGTGGAATTTGGACTAAATTTAATCCTATCAGTTTTTATTTGTATTCTTACTTTAAGAAAAAAGAAAAAGAAATGCTGGTTCATGCAGACGTTATTGTTTCATTAACACAGAGAGCAAAAGCAATTATTTTAGATTGGAATTTTAAAATAGAAGAATCAAAAATTTCCGTTATCCCTTGTTGTGCCGACTTAAATCATTTCTCAAAAGATACTATTAATCAAGATCAATTAGTAGTATTGCAGAACAAATACCCCCAACTAAAAAATAATTTTGTTTTAAGTTATGTTGGATCCTTGGGAACTTGGTATATGGCTAATGAAATGCTGGAGTTTTTTAAATTATTATCTCAAAATACAGAAGCCTTTTTTTTAATTATTACAAAAGACAGTAAAGAATTAGTTTATCAGGCAGCTAAAAAACATAACGTTGATTTAGATAAATTAATTATAGTTTCTTCATCAAGAGCGGAGATGCCTTATTATATTTCATTATCCACGGCCTCTTTGTTTTTTATCCGACCAAGTTTTTCAAAATCAGCGTCTTCTCCAACAAAAATGGGAGAGTTATTATCGATGGGAATTCCTATTATTACCAATGCAGGTGTGGGAGATGTAGACAGCATTGTTCAGGGCACAAAATGCGGAGTTGTTATTTCAAGTTTTAATCAACCACAATACAAAAAAGCGTTAGAAGATTTATTAAAAAACAGTAACATATATAAAAGTAATACAATCAATGCCGCTAATAACCATTTCTCATTAGATGATGGCGTTGAAAAATATGCAAAAATTTACAACTCATTTAAGTAAAATTTTAAAATTAAAAATATGACTTCTCAAAATACATCATCAATTATTGTTACAGGCGGCGCTGGTTATATAGGTTCTCATACCATTATCGAATTATTACAACAAACCAATTACAATATAATCTCTGTAGATAATTTTTCAAACTCTAATACAGATACTTTTAATCGAGTAGAAAAAATTACAGGTAAGCGCGTAAAAAATTTAAACGTGGATATTTGTAATTTAGAAGCATTGGAATTGGCTTTAGCTTCTGTTGAAAACCCAATAGGTATCATTCATTTTGCTGCATTTAAATCAGTCCCACAATCTGTAACAGAACCACTTTTATATTATCATAATAATTTAGGTTCTTTAGTAAATATTTTAAAAATTTGTAAGAAGTTATCTATCGAAAACTTTATTTTTTCTTCTTCCTGTGCTGTATACGGAAATGTTGAAAAACTTCCAGTTACCGAAATTACTCCTTTTAAAAAAGCTGAATCACCTTATGCAAATACCAAACAAATTGGAGAAGAAATTGTTACAAACTTTACTAAAAGTGAACCTAATTTTAAATCCGTTTTACTAAGATATTTTAATCCTGTGGGGGCTCATTTAACTGGCTTAAACGGCGAATATCCTAGAGGAAGGCCGGATAATTTGGTTCCATATATAACACAAACTGCCGCAGGTATTTTGCAAAAATTAACGGTTTTTGGTGGCGATTATGATACTCGAGATGGGTCATGTATAAGGGATTATATTCATGTAAGTGATATTGCAGATGCTCATGTAAAGGCTTTAAATTATTTAATTGATAATAAACAAAAGCAAGCAACCTCTATATTTAATTTGGGAACCGGAAATGGTGTTAGTGTTTTAGAAGCTATTAACTCTTTTGAAAAAGTAAGTAGTCATAAATTAAATTATGAGGTTGGTCCTAGAAGAGCGGGAGACGTTATTAATATATACGCTAATAATGATTTTGCGAAAAAAGAATTGAATTGGATTCCAAAATCTAATTTAGATGATATGATGTTAAGCGCTTGGAAATGGCAGCAACAGCTTGCGACTGAAAAGTAGGTTTATTTGGTTTTAATAAATTCTAAATTTCTTTTTAAGCCTTTATATTTAGTGCGTTTTACGGCACTATGTTTAAAAATAACACTGAATGTTTCTTCAGTTATTTCATGCCATTCGTCATTGGTTAAATTTAACAAGCCTGTATGGTTATTAAATTGAATTTCATTATGTGGCATACTAAATCTATTCCATGGACAAACATCTTGGCAGACATCACAACCAAATGCCCAATTATCCATTTTGTTTTTAAATTCATTTGGAATAGCATCTTTTAATTCAATTGTTAAATAACTAATGCATTTACTTCCATCAACAATAAATGGTTCTACAATTGCTTCTGTTGGGCATGCATCAATGCATTTCGTGCATGTGCCGCAATAATCCTGCATCGGGCCATCATATTCTAATTCGATGTCAATAATTAATTCAGCAATAAAAAAGAAAGAACCTTGTTGTTTGTTAATAAGGTTGGCATTTTTTCCAATCCAACCTAAACCACTTTTTTTTGCCCAAGCTTTGTCTAATATCGGTGCGCTATCTACAAAAGCTCTACCGTTAACATCACCAATTTTTTCTTTGAGTGTATTTAAAAATTCATTTAATTTTTCTTTAATTATTTCATGGTAATCTTTACCATAAGCATATTTCGAAATTTTTGGAGCGTTGGTATTTTGTTTTTGTTCTGGATAATAATTATATAGCAAGGATACAACAGATTTAGCATCATTAACTAATAGCGTTGGATTTAGACGTTTGTCAAAATGGTTTTCCATGTATTCCATTTTGCCGTGCTTTTTTGAATTAAGCCATGCTTCTAATCTTGGAGCTTCTTCTTCCAAAAACTCAGCTTTACTAATACCGCAAAAATCAAAGCCTAATCGTTTTGCTTCTTGTTTAATGATGGATGAATATTCTAGCCTATTAGTCTTCAAACAAACCGCCAAGTCTACCTTTAAATGATTTTCCCAAATGTTTGTAAGCCTTTTCAGTGGCTTCTCTTCCGCGAGCTGTTCTGGCCAAGTAACCTTCTTGTATTAAAAAAGGTTCATATACTTCTTCAATAGTTCCAGACTCTTCGCCAACAGCAGTGCTAATGGTTGTTATGCCTACTGGTCCACCTTTAAATTTTTCAATAATGGCAGATAAAATGCGAATATCCATTTCATCTAATCCATTTTTATCCACATTTAATGCTTTTAATCCGTATGTTGCAATTTCAATATTGATAGTACCATCACCTTTAATTTGTGCAAAATCTCTTACGCGTCTTAAAAGTGCATTAGCAATACGTGGCGTTCCTCTGCTTCTGCGAGCTATTTCATAAGCTGCTTCGTCAGCAATCTGCACACCTAGTATTTCAGAACTACGTTGCACTATGCTGGTTAATACTTTGCTGTCGTAATAATTTAAACGAGATGTAATTCCAAAACGAGCGCGCAAAGGAGCTGTTAATAAACCACTTCTAGTTGTAGCGCCTACTAAGGTAAAGGGGTTTAATTTTATTTGAACGGTTCGAGCATTTGGCCCGCTATCAATCATTATGTCAATTTTGTAATCTTCCATTGCTGAGTACAAATATTCTTCTACAATGGGACTTAAACGATGTATTTCATCAATAAATAATACATCAAATGGTTCAAGGTTTGTTAATAAACCTGCCAAATCTCCCGGTTTGTCAAGCACAGGTCCACTTGTTACTTTTAAATTAACACCTAAATCATTTGTTATTATATGAGCTAAGGTTGTTTTTCCTAAACCCGGAGGCCCGTGCAATAAAACATGATCTAAGGCCTCTTCACGTTGTTTAGCTGCTAAAACAAATACTCGTAAATTATCTACAACAGATTCTTGTCCGCTAAAGTCGTTAAACTCTAAAGGACGCAAGGCTTTTTCATAGTCCTTATCGGTATTGGTTAGTTTTTCGTTATTAGCGTCTAAATTATCATTCATCATTGTAAAGATATATAATTTAAACGCAGCTTAATGCTATAATTTGTAGCATTCATAATAATTTGGATTCTGCATTGGAGTCTTATATCTGAATCTTGTTGCAAGAAGAAAAAAATGTA
>JBILOV010000145.1:0-6230 GCA_044374335.1 Bacteroidia bacterium
TATTTGGAGTTGATCCACTTCGCGATTTATTTTGTGGTAAATTAGAAGGAGCTCGTTTTGGTTGTTCCATATTATATTTAATTGGGTTTTGTTGTTTCGGATAATTTATTCTTTGATTAAATCTTGATTGTTTAATTACTGGATTTAAATGAGGGTAATAGTTTGGATTGTTTTGTAAAAACTCTGAACGTGTAATATTTCTTCCAAATACGCCTTTAGTACTGCTCTGATAATTCATTTCAAATCTTCCGAGTTCTTTTATACGTTTAGGTCTATTGTTATCAGCATTTAAATATCCTTTTGGTAAGTTGGGTTCATTTGCTTTTTCCCAACGATGTATCTCGCTATTAAAATCTGTACGTTGAAATCTTGGTCCGTAATGGTTATAATGATGCCCAATACAGTAGTCCGAAAAGTTTGAATAATAGTAATGATGATGTGGGTTAAAAAAATACCAATGCATATAATAAGATGAGGGCAATCCAAAATATACTATCCCTGATGCGCCCCAATAAAATCCTATATTATACCAATACGGATAAGGATACCAATATGGGAAGTCATACCAATAAGGATAACCAAACCAATACGGATATGGATTTACAGGTGTATTTAAGTTTGTTACGTTAATATTTATAATGTTTATAGTTTCATCGGAAGTTGAACTACTATAAATATCATCTTCAAAAGCATTACTCTTATTTTCTTTATTTAAATATTCTTTTGCAACTTCTTCCATTTCTTTTTTTGCTTCCGGATTTTTTTCTAATCCGCTTATCCATTCTTTTTTTTCTTTTTCAGTTTGAATTTCTTGCTTTATTTTTATCGAATCCAGCATAAGTAAAGTATACTTGGGATCAGTAGTGTACATGTTTCCCAATATTACTGTGAGATGCATGTTTGAAGAAAGTGTATTTAGAATATCAGGATGGTTTATTAGTTTTTGAAAGGAGGCTTTGTTATTATTTGAGTATTCGCTAATTATTTTTTCGTATTCTTTATTTGTGTTTATATATAAATTATTAATTGTTGAAAGTGTACTATAATTCTTTTGACCATATTTTAAAATTGAGGGCTGTATTTCTTCAGGATATTTATTGGCAATTAATTTTAATTCTTCTTTTGATTTTATTACACCAGTTACAATTTCAGAAATTAACTCTGGGTATCTAGTCATATTCCATAAGTTATTTTGATCTTCTTTACTATAATTATCTACTATATCCCGAAATGACTGACTAGAATTTTTCTGAAGCATTTCTGTTTTTATTAAAAACGATGGCTCTTGGCATCCCACTAAAACATCTTTCCTTAAGCTATCAGGATAGCTTGCAATTTTGACTAAAGCAGTACTATCCTCCGAATTTAAATTATTCTCAAGGTTTTGTATGGTTTGACCTTTTATAATAATAGTAATTATGAAAGTAAATAGGAAGAATATATTTTTCATTATATAGTTTTAAAGTTTCATTATGTTAATAGATTTTCTTATACCTGGTATGCAATATATTTTCACCAGTATTAATTTATTTATCTGATCTGTACTATTTTTAAATTGCAATTTTAGAAGCTACAAGTTTTATTTAGTTACTATAGACATGCAGCAACTTCTTGCACAATATTAAATGTGGCTCATAGTATTATCAAACTACTCTGTCATTTTATAAAATGATTTGAATCAATTTGTTTTATTAGTTAAAAGTTATTAGGAATAAATTCATGATGTTTCAAATGAAAATAATTTTCTTTAAAAGAACTCACTTTACGTAATGCCTTAAATCATTTTTAAAAGCATTTACAGCTTATAGTTTCGTAAAAAAAACTAATTATTATGAATGCAACTATCCTTGATGATTTGAATGTATTAGAAGAATTAAAAAACAATGTGTCAACTCCCTGTGTGTCTGTCATTATTCCATCGCATAAAATAGCTCCTGATAAAGCCGTTGATAAATTAGAAGTAAAAAAAATGCTTAATAAAGCAAAGAAACTTGTATTTGATACCTATGGTTCAAAAAACGGAGGAGAAGAAATTACTAATAAGTTATTTAATCTTGCTGAAAATATCGATTATTTACATAATGATTTTGGGCTTGGTTTTTTTGTATCTCCCAATATTTCGCGTTTGGTTAAATTTCCATTTCATGTTAATGAGAAAGTAATTGTTGGAAAGAATTTTCAAATCAGAGATATGATTTATTTAGCTGAAACTATGATGAACTATTATGTTTTATCAATCAATGAAAAGGAAATTAAATTTTATGAAGGTAATGGCGAAAATTTGAAATTAGTAAATGATAAAGATTTTCCAATGCATTTTGTTGATGATTATGAATATACTCATGCTTCGTTGGGAAGTTCTTATGGTTATTCATTAAAATCTACAGAAAAAGATAAATCGATTGTTAGAGAACAAAGATTGTCGGCATATTACAAAATTGCAGATGGAAAAATTTCGAAATACCTGATTAATCAAACACCACTTATATTAGCAGGCAGTAGTAAAGATTTAGGCTATTTTAAGAAAGTTTCTGCAAATTATAAGTTCGTTGTTGGTAAAGTAAATGGAAATTATATTTATGAGAATAATCAAAAAATTGGACAACTTACTTTTGAAAAAATTAAAGAATATTTGAAAACAGAACAGGATAAATTAATAAAAAGACTAGAAGATGCAATTGGTAAAAAGTTAGCTGTTTTTGGAATTGTAAATGTTTGGAAAGCATCAAAAGAAGGTAAGGGTTTAATTTTATTAGTTGAGAAGGATTATGAAATTTCAGGTTTTGTAACAGAGGACGATTCTGATATATTTCTTCATCCACCAAAGAAGTCACATCAAATTATTGAAGATGCTGTTGATGATGTTATGGAAACGGTGCTTGAAAAAAACGGTAAGGTCATTATTGTTGAAAATGGAAAATTAAGCAAGTTTGAAGGCATAGCTTTGTTACTAAGATATTGGTAATTATATATTTTTATAAATATTCATTATATCCTATAAATTATAAAAATGGTGATTTACTTGATTCACATTTAATGTTTTTTTAATAACATATTTATTATGGTATTAAAACCATTCTATAATTCTTACTATACACTTTAAGGTATATGGAAATTCTCACTAATGTTTTTAAACTTTCTGCGGGAATTGGGTTATTTCTTTTTGCTATGTATTTGTTAGAAGAATCTTTAAAAAATCTTTCAGGACGGAATTTTAAACTATTTCTTCAACGTATTACAAAAAATAGAGTTGGAGCGGTTTCTGGTGGTGCAATAGTTACAGGAGTTCTTCAGAGTAGTTCAATGGTATCCTTATTGGTATTAGCATTTGTTGGTGCAGGTGTATTTACAATGAAAAATGCCTTAGCTATTATTTTAGGTGCTAATCTAGGCTCTACTTTTGGTAATTGGTTTGTTGCTACAATAGGCTTTAAATTTAATATAGAAATCATTGCCTATCCTGCGGTATGTTTAGGAGGATTATTACTTATTATTTATAGTAAGCGAGTAACAATTAAAAATATTTCATATTTACTTTTAGGATTTGGTTTATTATTTATTGCACTTTCTTTTATGAAAATAGCGGTAGAAGAGCAAGTTAAATTATTTGATTTTTCGAAATATCTTAATATGCCTTCTGTTTTTTTTCTCTTTATTGGTTTTTTTATTACATTATTAGTTCAATCAAGTTCTGTAACAATGGCGCTTACTCTAGCGGCACTCAATGCAAATGTTATTCATGTTTTTTCGGCAGCATTAGTTATTTTAGGTTCAGAAACAGGAACAACTATTAAAATGGTACTGGGGGCATTAGGAAGTAATACTTCCAAAAAAAGAATTGTATTTGGAAACTTAATTTTTAATATTTTCTTAACTTGTGTTTCTTTTATATTTTTAAAATCAATTATTTTTTTAATTACCAATATTTTAAATATTACTGATCCTCTTATTGTTTTAGTGGCATTTTCAAGTATTATTAATTTATTTTCTATTATTATTTTTCTTCCTTTTTTAGATTACTTTGTGTTATTACTTGAAAAATTAATTAAAGATACTGATAGTTCAATTACCGCTTTTATTGGTCAAGCAAGTAATAATGACCCCGAAACAGCATTAAACCTTTTTCAGAAAGAAACAGCTTATTTTATAAATAATTGTATGCTTTTTAATTTAGCTTTATTTAAAATTGACACAACATTATTTGAAGACATTTCAAATTTTAAAAATAGTAATCTGAAACAAAATTATTTTTCAAAATCATCAGAAGAAAAATATGAATTTTTGAAAAAACTTCAAGGCGAAATACACGTATCATATCTTGATATCAGATTAAAACTGCAAGGAACAAATAGTGCAAAAATTAATCGGTTAATTTCTTCTGTTCGAAGCGCTATGTATTCTGTTAAAAGTATTAAAGACATTGGAGCTAATATCTCCAACCTTCAAAATTCTTCAAAAGATATTAAGTTTGATTTTTTCTTAGATCATAAAAAGGAAATTGAAAAATTGTACACTGAATTAAATGTGTTTTTAAAAGACAATCATAGGGTTAGTTATGAAGTTCTTAAAAAGCTTTTTATCGACATTGAACATAATTACAGTTCATCACTTAATAATTTTTATACTAATACACAAAAAGTTTTAATTAACAATTTAGATATTACAACTGCTATTAATTTTAATCGTGAGTTATTTACTTCAAATAAAGCGCTATTAATGTCTGTAAAAGATTTTTTATTAGATGAAAAACAAGCTGAGGAATTTAATGAGATACCAGTTTACAGAACCTAGGCGAATTTTAGAATTTAATTTATAATTGATATACTGATTATTATTTTACTATCTTTCAATTTGGTTGTGTTATTAGTATAATGATTTTCACAATTAAGTTTTGCAACATAATTCCTATTTCATTCTATAAACTAAAATCACTTTTAGCGCCCTTGTTGGTGTTATCAACTACAAGTAAAAAACAGAACGCAGATAACACAGATCGACTATGATTATTTATGATTTTTAATTAATCATTTATTTCTCTAACACTTTTCTCCATTTTAAAATGATGAAAAAACAGAACGCAGATAACACAGATTTAATAAGATTAAAAATGATTTAATCATAAATATCTGCTTCATCAGCGTCACCAGAGTTCCATTTTAAAATGATGAAAAAATAATAGAACGCCGATAATACATATTAGTTTGGTTAAAGATTACTTAACCATTGTTGAATTGTAAATAATGACTTCAGAGTTCAGAAAAATCATCATCAAGTTCAAATAGTACTCCGCGTTAGGGATTGCAGCGAAAATACTTTTTATGAGGCACGAATAAAAAGATTGCAGCGTAAAGCCCGACCGCCAGTTGGCGGAAACGCCCAAAAGATATAAATTGTAATTTGGAACCAAAAAAATGCTACAATTTATAGCACAAACCAATGCTTGTTTGAGTTATTTTTATAAGCATGTTTGCAATTATAGATATAGAAACCTGCGGGGGAAAATACGAATACCGAAGAGGGCGAATTACCGAAATTTGCATCGCCATTCATGATGGCTTAAGAGTAGTTGAAAAATTTACAACACTCATAAATCCTGAATGTTATATTAGCCCTTATTTTATAAGTCTTTCTGGTATTACAAACGAAATGGTTTCCAATGCTCCAAAGTTTCATGAAATTGCAAAAACAATTATTGATATGACGGAAGGCAAAATATTTGTGGCTCACAATGTGGCATTTGATTATGGTTTTATAAAAGATGAATTTGCCGGTTTAGGTTATAAGTATAAACGGGAAACATTATGCACCGTAAGGTTAAGCCGAAAATTAATGCCAGGTAAATTGTCTTACAGTTTAGGTAAGTTGTGCGAATCAATTGGTATTGATGTGCAAAACAGGCATAGGGCAGAGGGCGATGTTGATGCTACAATACAATTGTTTGATAGGTTGTTGGAATTAAAAAGTATGCATCCACAATTTAAAAATCAGGGTGTTGAGGATTTGATGACGCGCCGCATTGATAAAATAAAACACTATATTTTAGATAAGTTACCCGAAGCTTGCGGAGTCTATTACTTTTTAAATAAGGAGCAACAAATAATTTACATTGGTAAAAGTGTAAATATGTATAACCGTGCCATGAGTCATTTTAATAGCAAAGAAAGTAAAGGAAAAAAAATGCTGAATGATTTATATAATGTTGATTTTGTAAAAACAGGAAGTGAACTCGT
>JBILOV010000147.1:0-6196 GCA_044374335.1 Bacteroidia bacterium
GTATTCTGTAAATGAATTTATACCATATACATCATGACTAGGATTGGAACGTGTAAACGTTACCCATAACCAGTTTTTTAATGTAGCTGCTGTAAAACTTGAATCATCAACTACAACAATCATTGGAAAGCCTTTTAAATCAATATTTTTTTGTTTTATTTCTTCGTTAAAGCTAATAAACTCTTGTTTTGCTTTATCGTATGTTTCAAATTTATGTCCTTGTAAAACTAATACACCTGGAAATACTACTTGAGGATTTTTAAAAGTTTGAATCTCGTTTAATAAAACAGAAATTTTATATTCTAAACTTCTTAGCTTTTCCCCATAAGCAGCCACTACTAATTTACTACCTGAGTTTAAACCTGTACCACTATAATCAAGAGTATCGATACTTGTATTGGTTTGAAAATGTAAATCGCGTTTTAAATTAATACGCTCCAATATATATTGATAAAATTCAGCTTCGTGATGTGTTGAAACTTTATTAGTATCATCAGCTGTAATAAATAAATACTTGGCTAAACTTAATTGTCCCTTACCTAAAATGTGATTGGCAATTGTTAATAATTCCGCTGGCTGTTTAGTTTGATTATACGGTGTATAACGCTCGCTACCAATTGCCAATAATAATGGATGAACTCCAGCGGCATCCACAGCATGAACTTCCTTTACACCGGGTAATTCGTGTTTAATGGCATTGCCTGTTAATTCATGAATGATTTGTCCGAAGCTAGTGTCTTCTTGAGGTGGACGACCAACAACCGTAAATGGCCAAATAGCATCTTGTTTGTGATACACTTTGTGTACTCTCATTAAAGGGAAATCATGCTTTAAACTATAGTAACCTAAGTGATCTCCAAAAGGTCCTTCTGGCTTATTTTCGTTTGGATAAACTTCACCAGTAATGACGAAATCAGCATCAGTGCTTACGCAAAATCCATCTTGATAAGTATATCTAAATCTCCTATTTCCCAAAGCACCAGCAAATGTCATTTCGCTTAAGCCTTCGGGTAATGGCATTACAGCAGCTACCGAATGACTTGGTGGACCACCAATAAAAATAGATACTTTTAAAGGTTTTCCTAATTTATTAGCTTTGCTTTGATGCACTCCAATACCACGATGTAATTGATAATGCAATCCAATTTCTTTATTTAAAATATAATCGTTGCCATTTAATTGTATACGATACATTCCTAAATTAGCATTCATAATTCCCGGCTTATCAATGTCTTCGCTATATACTTGAGGCAGTGTAACAAAAGCACCGCCGTCCATTGGCCAATGTTTAATTAAAGGAATTTTATCAATCGTTGTTTCTTTATATAAAACAGGTTTTGAAAGTGGATTTTTTAAAGGCAAAGCCGATAAAGCTGTTAAAGATACATTAGCATATTTAAAAGGATTTTTAAGTGCTTTAACTGGGTTGTTTTTTATTTCAATGAGCGTTTGAATTTTTTCAAGCGTATCTCTGAAAATAAATTTACTTCTATCTAAAGTTCCAAAAATATTGGATGCGCATTTAAATTCAGTTCCTTTTACATTTTCAAACAATATTGCAGGGCCTCCCATTTCGTGAACACGTAAATGAATGGCTGCCATTTCCAAATTTGGGTCAACTTCTTCCTTTATTCTTACAAGATGATTGTTTTTTTCTAAATCATCTAAACAAGCTCTTAAACTTTTATATCCCATAGTATTTATTAAACACTCTAAAGATAAAGAGGTTTAAATTAATAATTACATTTGAGCTATTAATATTTATAGTATGTCGGCACAAACAAATAAACACATTGCCATAAAATGGTTCGAAGCATTTAATGAACATGATTTAGAAAAATTATTATCGCTTTATGATGATAATGCACAGCATTATAGTCCGAAGCTAAAAATTAGAATGCCCGCAACTCAAGGGTTAATTAAAGGTAAACAGGCACTGCGTGAGTGGTGGCAGGATGCTTTTGATAGACTACCTTCTTTACAATATGAAGTAATTAAATTAACAGCAGATGAAGATCAGGTATTTATGGAGTATATTAGGCGCGTTGATGGTGAAGATGATTTATCAGTAGGCGAAGTTTTACAAATTGAAAATGGATTGATTGTATTTTCGAGAGTTTATCATGGTTAGTTATATTTAATAAATAACCACAAAGGCACAATAGTTCTATGTTTAAAACCTTGTTTCTATCACTTACTTTAAAACGATTTTATTTGCTATGTCTCTATGTGTTTAAAAAAATACATTAATGAATATTAAAAAATTAACAGCAATTAACTAGTTATAAATTCAATATTTATATACCTTAGACTTCATAATGAAAAAGTTATTTCTACTTCCCATATTATTACTGATAACATTTAAATGTTTTAGTAGTTATATTTTAATTCCGATGGATGATACTCAAAAAAATCATTTAAAGGCTTATGGAATTGCTTATTGGGCATTGAAGGGTGAATTAGAAATACAATGGTTAACTAATTACAGAGGCGGTAGTTTTTTAATTCCTAATTCGAAACCTGTTACAACAGAGTGTACCATAAGAGGAATTAGCTATGAAATTATTTCTGACGCACAATCCAACGGTATATTAGCTGATATTGCAAATCCGGAAGTAAATCAGGATGCCGTGAAGTTAGAGAAAGCTCCAAAAATTGCGGTGTATTCTCCGAAAATTAAACAACCTTGGGACGATGCTGTAACGTTAGTTTTAAAGTATGCTGAAATACCTTATGAAGTAGTTTATGATGAAGAAATTTTATCAGATAAATTAGCAGATTACGATTGGTTACACTTGCATCACGAAGATTTCACAGGACAATATGGTCGTTTTTATGCTGGTTTTCATCAAACAGCATGGTATCAAAACGAAGTAAGAGATAATGAGGCCACTGCAAAAAAACTAGGATTTACAAAAGTGTCACAGCTAAAATTAGCCGTTGCAAAAAAAATTAATAATTACGTTTTTACCGGAGGATTTTTATTTGCTATGTGCAGTGCCACGGACAGTTATGATATCGCTTTAGCATCTGAAGGAATTGACATTTGCGAATCGATGTTTGATCATGATCCAGCAGATGCAGCAATGAATAAAAAAATAGATTATACGAAAGGGTATGCTTTTGAAAAATATCAGTTGAGCGCAAATCCAATGGAATATGAATTTTCAACTATTGACGCCACAACACCAAGACGCCAATATGGTATGAATAAGGATAATGATGTATTTACACTATTTGATTTTTCAGCTAAATGGGATCCGGTTCCAACCATGCTTTGTCAAAATCATCAACAAACTATCAAAGGTTTTTACGGACAAACAACCGCATTTACAAAAACATATATCAAGAAAAATATTTTAATATTAGGCGAAGCAAAAGCTTATAATGAAGCACGTTATATTCATGGAGATTACGGCAAAGGAACTTGGACTTTTTATGGTGGTCACGACCCAGAAGATTATGAGCACAGAGTTGAAGATCCACCAACAGATTTAAGTTTACATCCAAATTCGCCAGGATATCGATTGATTTTAAATAATATTTTATTTCCAGCAGCTAAAAAGAAAAAACAGAAAACGTAAACGATTTATTTTGACTTATACTTGTCCTTGCTTCCTTCATTATAAAAGTAAATAAAAAAAAGTTTTATCAAATTGTTATAAAAATTTTTAATTAACTAAAATTAATAGACTGTTTAAATTTTAAATAGACTCTAAATAGCAACCTTTCTTTTAAAAAAAGAATATTAAACAGTTAAAATTTCTTTTTCTTTTTGCTCTAAATGTTTTTCGCACTTAGCAGAAAATTCATCAACTAAAGTTTGCATTTTTGTCTCTCCACTTTTTGCTTCATCTTCGGGCAAACCTGATTTTTGCAAAGCTTTAATTTTATCAATCGATTCTTTTCTTATGTTTCTTAAACCCACTTTGGCATCTTCGCCACACGATTTTGATGTTTTTACTAAGTCTTTACGACGCTCTTCTGTTAATGGTGGAACGATGATACGAATTAATATACCATCATTTTGAGGATTAAATCCTAAGTTAGCTGCCTGAATAGCTTTTTCAATAGGAGTTAACATTGATTTTTCCCAAGGCTGAACTAAAATAGTTCTTGAATCCTGAGTATTAACACTTGCAACATTGCTCAATGGAGTTCTAGCTCCATAGTAATCAACCATAACATTATCTAACATGGTTGGATTAGCTTTGCCGGCTCTGATTTTCGCTAAATCTGCTTCCAAATGGGAAATTGTTTTCTCCATTTGTGTTTTTGCAGTTTCTAATATTGTTTTAATATCGCTCATAATTGTATTTTGTGTAAAGTTAATTGTATTCTGAAGATTGATGAAATTTTTATTAAATAAATTATACGGCTACCTCAGCTTTAATATGAGGATGAGGATCGTAATTTTCCAAAGTAAAGTCATCTATTTTGAAATCAAAAATAGATTTCACGTTAGGATTAATTTTCATTGTCGGCAATGGTCTAAAATCTCTTGTCAGTTGCAGGTTAGCTTGATCAATATGATTTGAATATAAATGTGCATCGCCCAAGGTATGAACAAAATCACCTAATTGTAAATCGCAAACCTGAGCAACCATCATCATTAATATCGCATAAGAAGCAATATTAAAAGGTACTCCTAAAAATATATCCGCGCTACGTTGATATAATTGACAACTTAATTTTCCATCAGCCACATAAAATTGAAAAAATGCATGACATGGCGGTAACTTCATATTATTTATATCAGCCACATTCCAGGCGCTTACAATTAAACGGCGAGAATCTGGATTATTTTTTATCATCTCAATAACTTGAGTAATTTGATCTATATGTTTACCATCCGGTGTTGGCCAATTGCGCCATTGGTAACCATAAACAGGTCCTAAATCTCCATTTTCATCTGCCCACTCATCCCAAATACGTACACCGTTATCTTGTAAATACTTAATATTTGTATCACCTTTTAAAAACCAAAGTAATTCGTGAATAATTGATTTAGTATGAAGTTTTTTAGTGGTTAATAATGGAAATCCCTCCGCTAAATTATAACGCATTTGATATCCAAAAACACTTACGGTTCCTGTTCCTGTTCTGTCTTCTTTTTTAACGCCGTTATCTAAAACATGGCGCATTAAATCGTGGTATTGTTTCATTGTTTTTTATTCAATTATCATGTAAATGTAAAAATCTTTCTGTTTTGCATAAAGCATTTATTAAAACTTTATTACAAATCTATACTAGCATGTTAATAAACCTAAATTTTTTTATGTAAATGCGTGATATAATAAAAATTACACTAAAATTTAATTTCTTTAATATCATATTCTTTAATACTCAAATCATTTAATTCTATAATTAATTTTCCGTTTTTGGAAATACCAAGAATTTTTCCTTCAAAACAAATATGGTTGAAATCTTTAAAAGAAATAGTTTGATTCAATCCAAACAAACACTTCAAATAATGATTATCAATTAAAGTTATTTTTTGTTCTTTCAATTTTAAATACCACTTTTCTAGTTTTTCGCACAGTAAATTTAAGATCTTATCCCTCTCAAAAACCATATTACTTATCAATTTAAGCGATGTTGCAGCTCTCTCAAACTCATTAAATGTATCTTGGTTAATGTTTAATCCAATTCCAATTACCGAATATTGGATAGCTGTATTTGAGAAGTTATTTTCAATTAAAATACCAGCTATTTTTTGTTGATTTACTAAAATGTCATTTGGCCATTTAATTTTAATGTCATATTGACTAATAGGTAAAATATCAGCCAATAAGTCATAAACTGCTAAAGCACTTATTTTACTGAGATAAAACACATTATCTATTGGCAAAAATGTTGGTTTTAAAATTATAGAAGAAGTGATGTTTTGCCCTACATTACTAATCCATAGAGCACCTCGCTGTCCTCTTCCATTTGTTTGATTATCTGTATAAACAACAGTGCCTTCTATAACGTTAACATTCCTTAACAAGTTCATGGCATAAGTATTGGTACTTTCTACATCGTGTAAAAAAAGCAGATTCTTTCCAATAAACAATGTTTCCATTTAGGTAAAAAGGTTAAATTTGTTGCTTATAGCAAAACAAAAGTAAAAAACGGAATAGTATTAGCAATAAAAGTATGGCAAAAATACCAGTAAAAAAAGTAGCTACTAAAAAAGCGGTGACTAAAAAAG
>JBILOV010000148.1:0-6141 GCA_044374335.1 Bacteroidia bacterium
TACGGCAACCGTTAGTGTTACATCTACCCCCACTTTAGTTGTTGCATCATCAACTATTTGTCCGGGACAAACCGCCACATTAACTGCAAGTGGTGCCAACACTTTTACTTGGAATCCAGGTAATATTTCAGGAAATACATTCACCATTAGCCCATCAAGTAATACTGTAATAACCATTGATGGTGCAAATGGAACTTGTACAAGTTCAACAACGGCAACAATCACCATTGGATCCGGACTTTCAATCACAGTTAATAGTGCTACAATTTGTGCTGGAGAAACTACTATACTAACCGCTAATGGCGCAACAAGTTATACTTAGTGTATCACCAAACAGTACAACTATTTATACTGTATCTGGAACCAATGGAACTTGCACAGGAAGTAATACATCCGTTGTATCAATTACACCAACACCAGCATTAGTAATTGGCAATAGCTCTATTACTCTATGTTCTGGACAGACCACAACATTAACGGCGAGCGGTGCAACTAATTATACATGGGTTCCAGGTAACTTCTCGGGCTCAAGTGCAATAGTAACGCCTACTATAAATACAACTTATACAGTTTTTGGTTCCAATGGAACTTGTACAAATTCGGCTATATCAACTGTTAATTTAATTAATTGCAACAGTCCATGTCAATTTAATTTAGGAAATGATCTATCATTTTGTTCGCCGGTAAATTATGTTATAAATGGGCCAAGTGGTTACACTTCCTATTCATGGAGTCCGAGCGGTGCAATTACGCAAAACTTAACGGCAACTACTGGTGGTACTTATGTTTGTAATGCGTCATTACTAAGTAATGATTTAGTTGCCAACGGAGATTTTAGTTTAGGTAATTCGTTATTTTCAAGTAACTACATCGTTCCTACTGTAATTGGTCCATTTGGTTTGTTAAGTAATCCTGGCACGTATGCTATAACAACCAGTCCGTCTTTAGTGCATAATAACTTTTATAATTTTGGCGATCATACAACAGGCACTGGAAACATGATGGTTTGTAATGGTGCAAGCACTGCAAATGACATAGTTTGGACCGAGACCATAACTGTGGTTCCAAATACAAATTATAATTTTTCAGCGTGGGTTGCATCTACAGAAAACACAAATGCTGCAAGTGCTGCTCAACTACAATTTTCAATAAATAACGCTTTGATTGGACCAATATACACAGCTCCTTTAACAGGTGGAATTTGGGCAAATTTCTTTGTGAATTGGAACTCAGGATTAAATAATACAGCCGTAATTACAATTTTAGATCAAAATACAGCTAGTGGTGGAAACGATTTTGCTTTAGATGATATCTTTTACCAACAAGTTTGTTCATTCAGTGATACCCTAATTATTACCGAAAATCCAATTCCGACAGTAACTGCAAGTGCTAGTAATTCTGTTATCTGTAACGGAAATTCCACAACATTAACAGCAAGTGGTGCAAATACTTATACGTGGACAAGTGGAGTGACAAACGGAGCTAATTTTACTCCAACTACCACAGCAACATACTCTGTTATTGGAACTTCAGCAGCTGGTTGTACAAATACGGCAGTTACAACAATTACCGTAAACTCTACTCCTACTCTTTCAGTTAATAATCCCAGTATTTGTTCTGGACAAACTGCAACATTAACTGCTAGTGGCGCAAATACTTACACGTGGTCAAATAATGCAATTGGAAATTCACAATCAGTTAATCCATTGGTAACAACAACTTATTCCGTATCTGGAACAGATTTGAATGGATGCACAACTACACTTGTAACCACATCAACTGTAAATGTTTCTGCAACACCAACAATTACGATTAATTCGGCAACTATTTGTGCAGGGCAGACAACTACATTAACTGCAATTGGAGCAACTAACTATACATGGAGCACAACTGAAACCATGGCAAGCATAAATGCAACACCTATTTTAACCACCACATATTCGGTTTTAGGTGATAATGGAGGATGTTCGTCAATAGCAACTACCACTGTTAATGTTACACCTATTCCAACAGTTACTGCCAGCTCAAGTTTATCAAATGGCTGTGTTCCATTTTGTACAAATTTTACGGATATTGTGAGCCCTTCAGCAACCAATATAATTTATAATTTTGGTGATGGAAGTACTGCCAACGTAAATAATCCTAATCATTGTTATTCAAATACGGGTTCTTACACCGTTACAGCAACGGTTACTAATTCAATTTTAGGATGTTCCAGTACATTTACGTTACCAATAATCAATGTTAATATTTCTCCGATTGCAGATTTTAATATTACCGAAGGCAATACAGTAAATGTTAATGCTGAATTGCACTTTATTAACTCAAGCTCTAATGCAGACAATTACCTTTGGGAAATTTTATGTATTGGAGAAACCTCTACAAGTATTGATATCACAAAATCAATTTCAGATACAGGAATATGCTGCGTTAAATTAATAGCATATACCATTAATGGTTGTTCGGACACAATAACAAAGTGCTTAAATATCATAAGTGAAACCTCAGTTATAATACCAAATGTATTTACGCCTAATGGCGATAATAAAAATGATATTTTCAAAATAAATTCTACAGGATTAAAATCTTTGAACTGTTCAATATTTAATCGTTGGGGTTTAAAAATAACCGAATGGGATACAATTAATGGCTATTGGGATGGAAATACAAAATCAGGAATAGCACCCGACGGTACCTATTTTTATATTGTTACTTATACTGACCAAAAAGGAATAACTAAAACCGAAAAAGGTTTCTTAACTTTGTTCAACGATTAATTTTAGTATTTCATGCACGAATTTAGAGAAGAACTTCTAATTAAGTTTTCTATTCCTATTTACACTATTGTAATAGGAATAGAAATTTTATATAGTTATTGGAAACAAAAAAAATATTATTCAACCAAAGGAATACTCGCTAATTTATATTTAACAACACTTAATTTTTCATTAGATATTTTAGTGAGAGGAATTTGTTTAGGTGTACTTTGGTATTTTTATCAATTTAAATTTATAGCAATTGATAAATTAATTCACCCAGTAATTTATTGGTCGGTATTGCTAATTGCCGAAGATTTTGCTTTTTATTGGATGCATCGTATTGATCATTACTGCCGTTTTTTTTGGGCGGTACATGTAACACATCATTCATCCGAAGAATTTAATTTAACAGTAGGATTTCGTTCATCAGTATTTCAACCTTTATATAGATTTATTTATTTTATTCCATTGTCATTAGTTGGTTTTGATCCATTAGATGTGATGTTTATGTATGCAGCTACTCAAATATATGGTATCCTTATTCACACAAAAACTGTTGGAAAATTAGGGTTTTTAGAACTATTTTTATCTACACCTTCTCACCATAGAGTTCATCATGGAAGCAATATTAAGTATTTAGATAAAAATATGGGGATGATCTTTATTGTTTGGGATAAAGTATTTGGTACTTTTGAAAAAGAGGAAGAGTTAGTTGTATTTGGATTAACTGAAAATTTAAAAACATACAACCCCATGACACTAGTTTTTCATGAATGGCGAGCTATTTTTGAAGATTTAAAAAAACAAACTTCTATAAAAAATAAAATAATGTATGTGTTTGGTCCTCCGGGCTGGAGTCATGATGGCAGCAGAAAAACATCCAAACAATTGCGAGACGAATTGAAATCAAACTAACATCATTTCAAAAACACATTTGATTGTTTATATTTACAACATTATGGCAAATGTAATCACTCTTTTTAAACGCATCACATATTTTCTAACCCATAAATTATGGCGCGTTCGAATAGATAAATTAAATAAAAAACAAGGCTTTTTTTTAAAACAGTTACGTATATTTTCGTTAGCTATTAATGGCTTTAACGAGGATAAATGTTTACTAAAAGCAACTGCACTAACCTATTACACTCTTTTTTCTATTGTACCAGTTATTGCATTAGCTTTTGCTATAGCTAAGGGTTTTGGATTTCAAGAGACCTTACAAGCTGATTTACTCATTAAATTCAGTGATCAAAAAGATATATTAACCCAAGCTTTTGTTTATGCAGATAAGATGCTTGCCAATACACAAGGAGGTTTAATTGCTGGTTTTGGTGTTGTGCTATTGCTTTGGTCTATTATTAAATTACTAAGTAGTATTGAAGAAAGCTTTAATGAAATTTGGGAAGTAACACGACAAAGAACATGGGTTAGAAAAATTACAGATTACCTTGCAATTATGCTTATTGGTCCAATTTTCATTATTTTATCAGGTGGTTTAACGGTTTGGCTTAAAACCGGATTAGATACGGTTGCTTCCAATGTTACAATTATAAGTCCATTAACGTTTATCTTTTTGAAAGTATTTGCCTTTGCTCTTATTTGGGCGATGTTTACTTTTTTATATATGGCATTACCAAACACTAAAGTAACATTAAAAGGCGCAGCTATGGGTTCATTTGTAGCAGCTATTTTATTTGAATTTTTAGAATGGGCTTACGTGTCGTCTCAAATGGGAGTGAGTCAATACAATGCAATTTATGGTAGTTTTGCTGCGCTGCCACTATTTTTAATTTGGATTCAATACACTTGGTTTGTTTTATTATTTGGAGCAGAATTAACTTTTGCTCATCAAAATGTTGATCATTATGAATTAGAAAGTGATATCAATAATATTAGCGACCGATATAAACGTGTAATAGCACTTATGATTGCAAATTATGTGGTTAAGAATTTTAACGAGGGAAAAACTGCATTAACATCCTTTGAGATTGCTTCAAAGTTAGATTTACCTTTGCGACTTGCACGAAATGTTATTAATGAATTTACTGAAACCGGCATATTTAATGAAGTAAAAATGCAAAATGATAAAGAAATTGGTTATCAACCAGGAATATCAGATTCGAAATTAACGGTTAAGTTTATTATTGATAAATTAGATCAAAAAGGTGTTAATATATTACCAATAGATGATAGTAAAGAATTAGCAACTGTTAATAGATTGATGCAGGACATGGATGATGTATTAAACACCACTAAAGGTAACACACTTGTTAAAGATTTAGTTTAAGTTTTGTGAAAACAATTAAACGCATATGCAAGTGGCTTTTGATTGTGGTTGGTTCGACTTTTATTTTGCTTAGTGTATTACCTTATTTAATTCAAGATAATCTTTCAGAAGCCCCCATTAAACCATTTCCGAATTCTGAATATTTTATTTTTAATAATACTAAATTTCACTTCAAACTTTTTATTCCTAAGCAAATACAACATAAAGTTTTATTAATTCACGGCTTAAATGGAAGTACATTTTCTTTTCGCAATAACATTGATTCTCTATTGAGTATAAATGCTCTTGTTTTATTAATAGATATGCCAGCATTTGGATACAGCGATAAAGCAGAACAAGCAAATTATTCGGACACAAATAAAATAGAAGCCATTCATTTTTTATTAACTAAAATTGATAACTTCACTAATACTAATGGATGGAATTTTATTGGTCATAGCATGGGAAGCTCAGTAATTGGACAGTTGGCAAGCGCGTATCCAAAACAAACAAGGTCTTTAATTTTTATTGATGGCATACCATTCATGACACATTATTCTTTCTTTCAAAAAATACTTTTGTATCCACCGCTACTAACATGGGCAGATATAATTGTAAGTAAAATCAGTTTCAAAAAAAACACGGTCAAAAAACTTCTTAGCTCTGCCTATCATAAAGAGGCTGATGATGAAAGTGCAGAAGGTTATTTAAAAACATTTAAAATAAAAAATAGCGGTTCTAGTATATTCAGAATGTTTGCCGATATTGGTCATTCCGAAATAAATGATTCCATTATTAATAGTCTGCCAAAATTAATTATCTGGGGTAAACGAGATAATTGGATTCCAATACAAGTTGGTTCAAAGTATTTTAACAAACCTCGAACAAGAACATTGTTGATTGAAAATGCAGGACATTGTCCTATGGAAACGCATTACAACGAAGTGAATCATGCAATTACTAATTTTATTAGTAAATTAGAATAGTCAAATAAATACCTTGCTGCGTTTTAAGTTTATCATAGCTTTATTTTTAATTGCAAATCAATTTTTATTTGCATCAGATACTCTATCTGTATTAAAAAAAAGAAAGCTCACCCTCGGAATTTCTTCG